>NZ_JBBMEK010000060.1:0-13927 GCF_040096555.1 Coprococcus intestinihominis
TGCCATAAGCTGTGTTCTCAGCCTCCTGAGCGGCCATGGTCCCCTATAAAAGCGAATCGAAAATTTCTTTGCGTGGGTTTGGAATCACCACGTGTGATACTTCCATTCCTTCTGCGTTCTCCGTATGAATACCGCATTCGATGGCTTCTCGAACTGCCGCGACTTCTCCCGTCAGTACGACGAAGGATTTCCCGCCGATACCTGTTCCCAACCGGACATCGATTAAGTCCACATCAGCTGCTTTGACTGCCGCATCTGCCGCATAAACAGAAGCTGTCACGCTGAAAAATTCCATGACGCCGATAGCTCCCGGCGTTCCCGGTTCTGCTGCCAGATTAATGGCTTTGATGACCTGGGGATGTACCCTCGGAATGACACAGCTGTCTACAGTATGATTACCACCGATAGCCGCACCTGCATCCAATGATGCTTTGACTGCTGCCACTTCCCCGGTAAAAAGAATGTAGTATTTACCCGGGCATCCGGCTTTGGCAAAAATCAAATCTACCTCAGCTGTTTTCAAAATGAGGTCGGCAGCTTCTACGCCTTTAGCGATACTATTCAATTCCAAAAATCCTATTGTTTCTAACATCTGCCTACACCTCTGTTATTGTAATGGCATTTCCCGTCAAATGCGCAGTTCCTGAAATACTGGCATGGAGATTTGCACCTAATTTGCCCTCCGGACAGGCTGCAATGAGCTGCCCTTTTTCAACATGTACACCGTCTGAAATCACAGGTTCTGCCGGTACACCGATGTTCATCTTCAACGGAAGTACAACTTTTGAAGCCGTTTCTTCCTTATATGTATGTCCATCAATATGATAATAAGCACCAACACCGGCTCTGGCCGCAATCCGCTTCGTCGGCACCTTACGGTATGGCCGGTTAGCATCTGCCTCCCAGGTATCGCCCTCTCTGCTGTAGCGGATCCCTGCCTGCGCCAGCTCACCTTTGATCAGACTGTTGACCACTCTCGGCTGAAGCCCCATCGGACAGGCATAAACTTCACAGACACCACACTCACTGCAGATGGCTGCCTGCCGGATATCCTTGTCCTCCAGAAGTTCCGGCAAAATCCAGTGATCTTTTGTCGTCTCATTATTATCCTGATGCGGCATGTTCATAGCTATTTTCCGCATAATGCGGTGCGGCTGCAGCGGATGTCCCAACATATGTCTCGGACAGAGCTGCGTACAGAATGTGCACTGAATGCAGGCAGCTTTCGCCCGGTTCAGCATATGATTCAGCTGTGTTTTCCTGCGTCGGTCAATAGCGCCATCCTTCGGAAGAACCAGAATGCCGGAAGTTGTCTTTGTCACAGACGCATTCATGGCTGCTTCCCAGGACATCGGTGCCCCCATCATCGGACCGCCGGAAACAACCATCACTTTGTCCGATATCGTTCCGCCTGCCATCTCAATACACTGGGCAAAGGAAGTTCCCACCGGTACTTTCAGAACCGACGGCTCCCTGACTTCTCCTGTCACAGTAAGATATTTCTCCGTAAAAGGTATACCACTCACTGCATCAGCTACGGCAATAATAGTTGCCACGTTATCAACAATAGCACCCACATCCAGCGGAATTCCTGCAGGAGGAACCACCTTGCCAGTTACTTCATAAACAACCACCTGCTCATCACCCGCCGGATAAAAACTATCCATCAGATGCAGCTGCACCTTCGAATGCAGCTTCTCAATAGCTGCTGTCAGTGCTTCGATTTCTTTGGTATATGTCTTTTTCAAGGCAATCCTGCCTTCAGGTATCGACAATTCACGACAGATCAGGTCCACTCCTGACACCAGCTTCTCAGCCTCATGAATCATCAGATATCGGTCTGTTCTCAGCAGCGGTTCACATTCCGCTCCATTGATAATCAGGATTTCCGGTGATGCCTTCAGTTTCACATGGGTTGGAAAACCTGCACCGCCGCATCCCACAACGCCGCTGTCAAATATTTGTTTTATCAGATCCACTTATGCATGCACCTCTATTCACTGCCCCTGGCAGCTTCCCGATTCACTTCAACAGTATCGATAATGGCCACAATCGCAGCATCCACCGGCACTGTATCTCTTCCAAAAGCCTTTCGTGCCGTACTGCCGCTGACAGTCAGCACCTGTTCTCCGATACCGGCACCGACTACATCTGCAGCCACAAAAGTATTGCCTTTCTTTCTTCCGGTACCGTCGATTTCCTGTACGACCATCAGTTTCAGGCCCTCTAAGCCCTCTTCCTTCTTCGTCGCCCATACATGACCGACAACTTTACATATCAGCATTCCGTGCTCCCCTTTTCAAACGGTGCAGCTGCTCAGGCTGCACCCTGTCTAAAAATCAATACTTCTAAAACAATCCTGTTCAGACTACTTTCTAATAACTTCAATACCTTTCTGCTTAAACAAATCCCAGGCAGACGGTGTAACGATGGCATTGGCTGCCAGACAGATTGCCGTATTCCCGCCGTCAATTAAAGAACGGGCAACATCCTCTGTAATCAGACGATCTGTTGTCGTATGGCCGGTGCCCTTTGGTACTTCGATCGGCGGTGCCTGATACTTCGGAGGCTTCGCTGGTATTGGAGGTACTCCAACTTTGCATTCTTTCAACAGCTTAATGCCAAAGGACTGCAACATCCGCGCATTATTCTCAATGACTTCATACAGACGGCTGCTGCTCTTTCCTGCATATTTCCTATGTGGAAAAGCCGCTTCTGCCATGCACACATCTAAACCATTCAGAAGTCCACAGATCACTGCACAAGCCTCCGGCGAACCGTCTCTCCCCTGAGCAATATCGGACATCTGCACCAATGTCAGGCTGGTGATCAGGATCTTCTGATAACGATGAATATTCTTGTTCTGAATATAGTCGTCAATCAGGAAAATCTGGTACTTCTCAGCCATATCCGCAGGCACTGCCTGCAGATCACCAATCACCAGAAGCTTGTCCAGCCCTTCCGTGCATGCCGAAGCATTCGACCGCTGTGCCATCAATTCCTGCATGACAGCCTCCACAATCTGCTTCATTAACTTTTCATCCATTTTCTCAAAAACCTCCCCTAAATCGGGTGTTTCATCTATAGATATCCAAAGACATTCTCCTGAAACAACGCCTCTGAATTTTCCTAATTCTTCTTGATAATATAGCCCATGTCACCCTTCTTGTAGGAGCAGGCATTGGCTTCATCATAATCCATATGCATCGCCAACGAGAATTTCTCACTGACACGGATAATCACATCATCAATCGTCACCGGACGCTCTGTCTCCAATCGTACAGCCACACTGTCCCCATCTTCAACACCGTATAATCTGGCATCCTCCGGTGTCATATGAATATGTGCCTTAGATGCAATGACGGAACCCACAGCATTGTAAATACCCTTCGGTCCCACAAGTATCACGTCTGCGGCCCCCTTTAGATCACCGGAAAGATTCACAGGTATCGTAATACCGAGGATTCTGGCATCTGTCAGAGACATCTCCACCTGAACAGCACCTCTCGGCGGTCCCAGAACAACCACATTGTCAATCTCACCCTTGGCTGTCACCAGACGGACACGTTCTTCGGATGCATACTGTCCCGGCTGGCTGAGGGGACTCTTCTCATGCAGATTCTCCCCGAAAAGCACATCAATCGCCTGCTGCGTCAGATGCACATGACGCCCGGATGCTTCCACAAGAAATCCCGGAAAATCTTTCATCTCTGACGGCTCCTGCTGACCGGGCCACCTGCCCGTCAGCTGCCTGCAGAACAGAATATAAATGACACTGCTGAGCCGATTCATGGCTTCCACAATATCCGGCCGTGTACATGTATCCCCGGACTGGAAAGCTCTGGCCGCCGCCAATTCTGTCTCTCTGACAAAAGTTCTAAGCTCATTCAGACCGATACATATCCGACCCATTCTGTATTCCGGCATCGGATGCGGAATGCCATAAATCTCCTTGATATGATGGGACTCATAACGCAGTCCCGCACTGTCCAAACCAAGCAGATGGATCTCTCCGAGTTCCTTGACCAAAACTTCTGCACTGAGAATCTGGCGTACATATGCCAGCACTTCATCCAGTGCATCTGTCAGTCGATGCAATCCATTCTCAGAAGCCACCACCTGCAAAGACATAATCTTCGCTTCCAGGCTGTCCAGCATCCCGCGAAAAGCAATTTGCGGATGGGTCTTCGGTACAAGAACATTGCCATGAAGATGGGTCATATTCTCAGGCTTCACGCTGAGAACTTCTCCTGTCTCTCCATTGACATACTGCGGTTTGTGGTCGGCTCCCTGCGGAACAGCCGCCATGGGCATGGCCTTATACGGCTCACCAACAGATTCCGCCGCATCCGGCAGCTGATTCACTGCCTTAACTGATTCCGGTACAGAGGAAACTTCAACTTCCGGCTGTCCTTCCAACGCTGAATCTTCATATATAAGCGTGATTCCGTGTTCTCTGATAAAATCTCTCGCTGCAGGCGTCAGCATCGTATCCTTTGATACATGGTACGCTTTCTCATGGCTGCGGAACCAGTGGGCCCGCAGCGCAATATCTGTTAAAATCTCCATCTATGCTCACCTGCTGTCAGGCCAAAAGCCTGTCCTATCTGTCAGAAGTTGTCAGTGTCGGCAGAATGTATTCGATCTCTTCGTGTGGTCTTGGGATGACATGTACAGAAACAAGTTCACCGACACGGGAAGCTGCTGCTGCACCTGCATCTGTTGCTGCCTTAACAGCACCTACATCGCCTCTTACCATAACAGTTACAAGACCACCGCCAACATGTACCTTGCCGATTAAGTTGACATTCGCTGCTTTAACCATTGCATCTGCTGCTTCAATAGAACCTACAAGACCTTTTGTTTCAATCATACCTAATGCTAATAATCTGTCTGCCATAATATTTACCTCCGTAATTCTGCGGGAAAATCCCGAATTTAATTGTTTTCATTATATCATGATCGCCATTCGCCGTTCGCGATGAGCAAGCATTGCTTGCTCCCGCTCACTAACGCTCATTATATCATGATTCGCACCTTTGGTGCCGTTTTAATTTAATGCGCCCAGTTTCTGAAGTACTGCCTTTGTAATTCTGGCAATATCGTCTTCCGTAATCTCCGGACTGCCGCAAGCCGCTCCATTATTGGAATTACCGCAGGCTGCTCCGGCATTAGAACCACTGCCAAATACAGAACTTTGTCCACAGCTGTCTCCTGCATGACTGCCTGAACCAAAAGTACTCTGTGGTGCAGCAGATACGCCTGTCATCTGCTCCTGCTGTTTTCTCAGATCTTCCAGTTCACAAAGTCCCCAAGCCACCCGGCGTCTGTTGATCAGATTCAGCGGGCTGACATTATCTGATGTGGCACTGCCGCCGACAGAACCGCAGCCCAGCGTTAATGCCGGCTGAAGACCGGTTGTTGCACCGACACCGCCAAGAGCTCCCGGTGTATTCACAAGCAGTCTGGACACCGGTTTCTGAAGGGCAAATTCACGGATAACATCTGCATCTTCACTGTGAATGGTCATTGTATGACCGGCACCTTCGTTATTTAAAATTTCAATGGAACGACGGCAGGCTTCTTCCCATCCGTCCTCCACATAAAACGCCAGAATCGGACAAAGTTTTTCTCTGGAATAAGGATTGTCCTTACCCACGGTTCTCTGTCTTGAAACCAGTACTCTTGTACCGGCAGGAATACGGATGCCCGCCATATCTGCCAGTGTCTGCGCACTCTTTCCGACAATCTTCGGATTCATGGTGCCATTAGCTCTGAGGATAAATTTGGACAATTTCTCAGATTCTTCCGGTGTCATAAAGTAACCGCCCTGACGGCTGACTTCATCCACCACCTTCTGCTCAACGCAACGCTCCGTAATAATACTCTGCTCTGATGCACAGATCGTACCATTATCAAATGTCTTACTGTCCATAATACGCTTGACAGCCACAGGGATATTCGCTGACTTTTCAATAAAAGCAGGACCGTTGCCCGGGCCAACGCCAAGGGCCGGATTACCTGAACTGTAAGCTGCACGCACCATGGCTTCGCCGCCTGTTGCCAGAATAATACCGATATTTCTGTTCTTCAGGAGTGCATCTGTGGCTTCCATGGTCGGCAATGTGATGCACTGCACAATACCCTCCGGCGCACCGGCTTTTCTGGCTGCTTCACAAATGACCTTTGCAGTCTCAATAATACAATTCTTGGCATTCGGATGCGGACTGATGACAATGGCATTGCCCGCTTTGATTGAAATAATCGACTTGTACATCGTTGTGGATGTCGGATTCGTGGATGGGATCAATGCTGCCACAACTCCCATCGGTACGCCGACTTCCATCAGCCCATTCTGCCTGTCATCTTTGATGATACCCACAGTTTTCATGTCCTTGACACTATCCCATGTAATCGCCGAACCAAGCAGATTTTTCAATACCTTATCCTGCCATATACCAAATCCGGTTTCCTCCACGGCCATCTTCGCCAGACGCTCCGACTGAGCCGCACAGGCATCAGCAATCGCCCTTGCAATCCCATCCACCTTCTGCTGTGACATCTTTGCCAGCTCTTTCTGAGCTACAACTGCCTTCGCAACAAGCCATCTCACTTCCTGAATCGATTGGAGGTCCTTATCAAAATCCACTCTGTTTCACCTTCTTTTCCAAAAGTCTCTTAATCTATGTTTTCAACAGGATGCTCTGCAATCCTGCATATGGTTTCACGAAATGCTTCACAGGCCGCCCGACACGCTGCCTGATCACCTGTCAGCAGTCCTCCGGCAAAGTTGGTCTCTGTAGGCGGCCCATAGAACAGGTTCATTTCCACATCTGCCGCTTTCAACGCCGCATCCAGTCCCGTCACCGCTTCCAACGGCGGTGCGATCAGATAAGCCATTGCCGTTCCTTCCGGCACACCGGCCATCTCCGACAGATAACTGCCGGTCCTTGATATACACTGGGCAAAATAAACAATACTGTCATCATCATTGGCACTGTAAAAACAGGCATCATTTTCTATGTAACTGACGGCTGCCGCCAGCCCGCTTTTCACATCCTCCGGATTCTCACCGGACAGAATACCGATAAACTCACCGGCAAGAGCCGTACTGGCATTGGATGAACCGGCGTACATGCTCCTTGCATAGGCCACCGACACGTCTGCCTTCTTGGTCGCTTCATCAAGAGCCGCATAGGAAACATCATCACAGTCCGTTGTGATCAGGCCAAGACTTCTATGCCCTTCCTGCACCTGCATCGCCTTCAGCAGAAATCTGTCAGCATTGGGAATCAGCCTGATACTCAGCACCTTTGTCCTGATCGGATCATTTTTCATATGTATTCCCCCTGCCTAATTCTGTAACTCAACACCGCTGGCCTTCTTATCCAGAATCTTCTGAATAAGATCCGTCAGATAAGCACCGGCCTCTACAGCCGTGATACCGTCTTTATGGATATTGGAAACAACGGTTCTGCGTGCCTCCGGCATACCAATCTTCGCATTGTAGGCCAGATACGCACTCATACTCTCCGCCGTTCCAAGTCCCGGACGCTCACCCACGAAAATGCAGACTACCTTTGCCCCCACAAGCTCTGCAATCTCATCCTCCACAGCCACACGACCATAACGGACAAAAAATGGTGTTCCAACTCTCAATCCTGCAGCAGAAAGACCATCCATTAGCACCGGCAGCACATTTTCAATGTTGGCATTAATAGCGGTGGAACTTAGGCCATCTGCCACGATCAGCTGCACATCCGGTCCTTCGATGCACTGGTCTTTGACTTTCTGAACCCCATCTTCACTGAGTCTTCGTCCCAGATCCGGCCGGGTCAGGAATTCATTCTTGTCCTGACAGCGGGTCTGGACACTGAAAAGTTTCAGATTGTCAATAACATCCTGATGCACATCCAGCATAACCGCATCCCTTGCTCTGGCATGATCTGCCCTGAGAGTCAGCAGCGTCTGGGTCTTCAGCCTCGGTCCAGCACAGCCAACACCGATGCGGGCTGTTGTCAGACGCATCATCCTTTCCAACGCCTCCGGGTCCTGAGGCTGATCGATCAGTGGACGTTTCTTCACTTCACGGGAAGTAATATCTTCCTCGATATCCACATCATGAACTGGCTCTTCTGGATGATATCCACCGGCATTCGATGTTTGTCCACCAGATGATGTTTGTCTATCACCGGAAGCAACATTTTTCACCAGCTGTTCAATCTGTCCCAAATTCACTGATTGCATGCTGTTCTGATTATTTCCTGAAGCAAAGCGATTCTGTCCGCCCCCGGCCGCTTTCTCAGCCACAACCTGTGAAACAACTTCACGGATAATCCGTTCAATCAACGCTTCATCTATATTCATCAGATACCGCCTCCCCTCTTTGTAAATAAAGTCGGGTCGCCGGCATATTTTGTCAGCTTGCCATTTTCACTAATACCCATCTTTTCCAGCCACTGGTCAAATTCTTTAATCGGACGAAGCCCTAGAATCTCACGAATAGTAGACACATCGTGGTAGGCATTCGTCTGATAATTCAGCATGACATCATCGCTGGTAGGCACACCGAGAATATAATTAACCCCGGCCGATGCCAGCAACATGGACAAATTCTCAATATCATTCTGGTCAGCCTGCATATGATTAGTGTAACAGCAGTCACATCCCATCGGAATACCTGTCAGTTTTCCCATAAAATGGTCTTCCAGTCCGGCACGGATCACCTGACGGCTGTCATAAAGATATTCCGGCCCGATAAAACCAACGACAGTATTAACCATAAAGGGATGATACGCTCTGGCAAAGCCATAGCATCTGGCCTCCATCGTTACCTGATCGGCGCCATAATGGGCATCCGATGACAATTCTGAGCCCTGTCCTGTCTCAAAATACATTACATCCGGCCCTTCTCCGGTACCTTTTTCCTTCAGAAGTGCCATGGCTTCTTCCACCGTCTCAGCACTAAACCCAAAAGCTCTGTTGCCTTTTTCGCTTCCGGCAATAGACTGGAAGATCATATCCGCCGGAGCACCGTTTTTGACGGCTTCAATCTGAGTTGTAATATGTCCCAGCACACAGATCTGTGTCGGAATCTCAAAACGGTTCTTCACTTCATCAAAACGCTTCAGCACCTCTGAAAGACTGGAAACCGTATCATTGACCGGATTCAGACCAATCAGTGCATCCCCGCAACCGTAACTGAGGCCTTCAAATAATGATGCCGTGATACCCTCCACATTGTCCGTGGAATGATTTGGCTGAAGTCGTGTCGCCAATGTACCCCGAAGACCGATAGTGGTATTGCAGTGAGCCGGCACACGCACTTTACTGGCCCCATACACCAGATCCATATTGGTCATCAGCTTGCAGACCGCCGCCACCATCTCACTGGTAAGACCTTTGCTCAACAGATGAATGTCGTCTTCCGTAGTCTCATGGCTGAGGATATATTCTCTCAACTCAGCCACCGTCCAGTTTTTGATGCGCTGATAAACTGTCTCATCAATTCCATCCTGATTAATCCTGGTTACTTCGTCCTCTTCATAGGGAACAACCGGATGATTGCGCAAATCTGATAAAAGCAGCTGACTGAGCACTTCCTTCGCCGCAATTCTCTCCAAATCCGAGGATGCCGCTACACCGGCCAGCACATCGCCGGATTTCAGCTCATTGGCCTTTGCCAGAACCTCTTTCAGGGAACGAAAAATAAATGCCTGCCCCGAAAGCACTGTTGCCAATTTCACTCCATCACCCTCTTTCTTTTATCCAAAAATTAATGTTTTCACTACCACAGGAATGACCATGCCGTTCATCATCGGCTTTCCCATATCCACATATTCACCGTCTTCCACATGAATACTGTCAATGGCCACCACCTGACGCTTCAAATCCGGCTGCTGCCGGATCATCTGCCCCATGGCCTTGGCAATATCACTCTCTATCACCAGAAGAATCGGTTCCCCGGGCGGCTGCACCCTGTCCATAATCTGCCGAATCGATGCTGCGGCCCGCTTCATTTCCATATATCCCGGGTTTCTCTTGCCGGGCATCGCCAAAATAAAGTGTTCCTCATCATTCTGTCCCAATACCCACTGGATCCGCCGGATAACAGGTTCTGTCTCACCGGCAAAGCAGGCTTCCTGCAATTCTTCATCCAGCTTGATCACCGGAATATTTTTCAATGGAAAAATATCATCGGAATAAGTAATGGTACTTCCTGAAATCGTCGTTGTATATGTCCCGGCACCCACAACCGTGGCACGAATGGTCTCTCCTGGCTCCATTTTTTGAAAATCCGTAAATAAACGACTTTCCCGAATGGCTCTGCCCAGCAGAACGCCGATATCACCATAAGCCCATGTATCCGCAGACTCATGGTAAATCAGATCTGCTACACCGCCGGAAAAGAATACCGCCTGTACTTTCTCCGGAACCGGAAAATCACTGCTTCCCGGGGTTTTAATTTGCCTTAAAATTGCATCAATATCTTTGGTGCCAACTCCCAGATACGCATTCAGCGCCGCTGCCATCTGCCGCGTCACTGCCGTCAATTTCAACTCATCGCATCTGTCTCCTACAGAAACGGACACGCCTGCCGCCTGTGCCATCACCGCTGCCGCCGGACTGACTTTCGTAATGATGCCCTGTGGGTTCATGCAGATTAACCGGCCGCCGATATCCAGACAACCTCTGGCCAGGGTCTCTCCATCCTCGAAGAGAACCACGTTGGTGGTGCCGCCGCCGATATCCAGATTGGCTACCCGGCAATGATGGTCCATACTGTACTGCCAGGCTCCGCTGCCTTTTCCTGCAATCAGGGATTCCATATCCGGCCCTGCTGCCGAAACAACAAAATCTCCGGCAAAATCCGACAGACTTTTCAGCACCGCATCGGAATTCTCCTTCCTTGCAGACTCGCCGGTGATAATCACTGCACCGCTGTCCGTATCCTCCGGCCTGTAACCGGCCTTACGGAATTCGGCAGCCACAATGTCCCGAAGGGCATCCGTATCGATCAGCACATCTGTCTTCAAAGGGGTCATATAGACTTCACTCTTATAGACCACTTCTTTGTCCACAATAGCCACTCTGGGAACTGAAAAATATCCCCCCGCATTGTCCATCTGCAGTTTGCTGAAAACCACCTGGGTAGTGGAAGTACCTACATCGATACCAACACTCAGAATTGCTGTTTTATCAGCCATTGTTTCTGATCTTGTTCACAAGGTCCGGATAGTTGCCGATGACGGAATCTACACCGACTCTGAACATCTCCCTGATATCTTCTTCTTCGTTCACTGTCCATGTATTGATCTCCAGTCCGTGAGATTTCACCTCAGCCACATTCTCCGGCGTCATGTTCTTGAAGAACGGATGGAAGCATTCCACACCTGTTGAAGCCACGTAAGCTCCCGCATTGATCAGCCAGGATTCCTCCAGCATACCGCATTTGATAGCCGGGTCAATGGCTTTCATACGAAGGACTGAATAATGATTGAAGGAAGAAATAATAATGCGGTCCACCATATCGAATTCTCTGAGCATGTCATAGACTTTCTGCTCAATACCCGTATACTCAAAGACACCGGTTTTCAACTCAATATTCGTGATAATATCCGTATCCTTCACCAGCTCCAGATACTCTCTCAGTGTCGGCACTTTCTGTGGTCCATACTCCTTGAAAATATAAGAAGCATCCAACTGGGCCAGCTCTTCATAAGTCTTATCCTTGATATAGCCCTTGCCATTCGTTGTACGATCTACCAGTTCATCATGCATGACAACCAGAACGCCGTCCTTAGTCAAATGGACATCATTCTCAATACCGTCCACTCCTTCTTCAATGGCTTTGCTGAAAGCCAGAAGTGTATTCTCAGGGTACTTACCGCTGAAACCGCGGTGCGCAAAATTCTTAGTCATATTTATCATCTCCTGCTTTCCATTTTACCATATTTCAGCACTGAATGCAGTTATCTGCGCGATAAATTGCTTACACTTACATAAATACGGCTGCCGTGAAAACATTCTCCACAGTCCAACATAAAAAGCGCAGCGAAACAGGCAGCCCCTATCGGCCGTCTATCTCGCTGCTCTTCTTCTCCCACGCGCTGTCTATGTAATTGTATTGCTGCATTCTTCTCCTCCATCTGCAGCCGTCTGGTATTCTCACAGCTGCAATGCCAAAATCTGTTTTGAGTGCTTTGCAATAAGGATTTCAAATTCAATTCTAAAGGAAAATACAGTCATCCTGCTTCAATGTCAGATAAACATCTGTACCATTCGGAATGATAGTTGCTTTCTTAAACAGAACATCCACATCAATCTGATGGTCACCGCACATAACGGCATAACGCAGAACATTGCCATGAGGCAGACTGACAACAACATGTCCCTTGATTGTCGCACAGCCTTCTCTCTCAACAGGTTTTGTGCTGATATCAATGACTTCCGGACGGAATGCTACGTCTGTACCTTCACCGTCAACGCCTGTCATCTTCTTGAATGCATCAACCGGCACCATGTTGTAATGGCCGATGAATGTTGCTGCAAACTTGGAAACAGGTTCTGTATACATCTCTGTCGGTGTAGCGGACTGTTCAATCTTGCCGTTGTACATCAGATGGATCACATCGGACATAACCATGGCTTCATCCTGGTCATGGGTAACAAAGATAGCTGTCATATTCAGTTCCTGCTGAATACGTCTGATCTCAACCTGCAGGGAATGTCTCAAAAGGGCATCAATGGCTGATAACGGTTCATCCAGAAGGAGTACCTTCGGGTTCGTCACCATAGCTCTTGCAAGGGCTGCTCTCTGCTGCTGACCGCCGGACAGCTCTGATGGATAATGATGCAGATGATCCGATAAGCCCACGATATCTACCATCTCTTTGACACGTTTATCAATCTCTGCATTCGGCACTTTCTTCATCTTCAGACCAAATGCCACATTCTGTGCGACATCCATATTCGGGAATAAGCTGTACTGCTGGAAAACCATACCGATATCTCTGTCCTTCGGATTAACATCGGTGATATCCTTGTCATCCAGATAAACCTTACCGGATGTCACTGTCTCAAGACCGGATAGACATCGAAGCAATGTACTCTTACCACATCCGGACGGGCCAAGCAGCGTCACCAGCTGTCCCTTTTCAACCTCAA
Organism: Coprococcus intestinihominis; assembly: GCF_040096555.1. Classification (NCBI taxonomy): domain Bacteria; kingdom Bacillati; phylum Bacillota; class Clostridia; order Lachnospirales; family Lachnospiraceae; genus Coprococcus; species Coprococcus intestinihominis. The sequence goes on from NZ_JBBMEK010000060.1 coordinate 13,168, forward strand.
GATTGATATCTTTTAATACGGTATTACTGCCAAAACTCTTGACAATATTTTCAAAACGAATATATGACATGTTTCCTCACTCCTTTATTTTCTGTGTGTTTTTCCCTTTGCTTCACGGCTCTTCATAAACAGAACGATGGCTGTGATCACAAATGTAACAAACATGATAACAACGAATACGGCACTGGCCTTTGTACTGTCGCTCTTCATTGTCTGATACAGGAAAATCTGCATGTTCGGCGCAGATGTTCCGGCAAGATTTCGAATCAGTACATAATCACCGAAGATAATGCCGACTGCCAGAAGTGACGATACAATAATCGCTGAAAGAATATTCGGTACGACAACTCTGAAAAATGCATAGATCTTGGATGCACCAAGCATCTCCGCTGCCTCGATCAGTGTCGGCATATTCACCGCACGCATACCGTTTCGGATACCCTGATAGATATATGGCAGAATCACGATACAATACGCACCCATCAGCATGACCAGACGGTTGCTCAGAATCGAACTGGAACCGACATACAGAGACAGGATACTGACTGAAAGGATAACACCCTGAATCGTATAAGGGATCATACAGATGATCTGTACATATTTCTCAAGTTTCGGAAAATAAATCGCCGTTACAAATAATGCCAGAAGGACGATCACGATCGTCACAATAATCGGAATAATACTCATTGCGATAGATCGTCCAACAGATGCAAGGAAATTGCTGTCCATAAACAGGTCCACATAGTTGTGAAGGGTAAAT
>NZ_JBBMEK010000061.1:0-13892 GCF_040096555.1 Coprococcus intestinihominis
AAGAACCATGATCGATATGGTTAAGAAAGAAATTATTCCTGCTGTTATGGAATATACAACAACTGTTGCAAAATCTGTTGCAGCTGTTAAGGCTGTTGGCGCAGATGCTTCTGTACAGGAAAAGGTTCTGAAAGAGATTACAACAGAGCTGTCCAAACTGGATGCATCTGTTGTTAAACTGGAAGCAGCAACAGATGCTTCTGTTAAGATTGAAGATCCTAAGGCTCAGGCTATTGCATACAGAGACGATGTATTCGCTCAGTTTGCAGAAGTACGTGAACCGGCTGATAAACTGGAAACACTGGTTGATGAGAAAGCTTGGCCATTCCCAACATATGCAGAACTGCTGTTCAACGTCTAAAAAAGAGACGGAGCATTCTCGCTAAGTAGTTAGTAAAGTGCGGTTTTAGATTATCGATAAAAGGATTCCCTGTGATCTGTTCAGCACAGGCACACTCGCGTTGCCCAACACTGGCAGCGGTACATAAGACACTAAAGGACAGTGCCTAAGTACCGGCCGTGTTGGAAGCACCTGTGCTGAACAGATGCATAGGGAATCCTTTTTTGAAGTTTATAGACCGCTTATTATCAACATTGAAGCTCAAAAAAATGAACCGAATGAATATGATATATTGAATCGGGCAATTTTTTATGTAAGCCGAATGATTTCTTCATAAAAACAGCCGTCATCCAATACGACGCCGATGCGATTTTTAATCTGTTGTTCATTTTTATCCATATCAAGGCCAAAAAACTGAATATTGCCGGAATCCTTTTTCGCCAGATCAAGAATTGTGCGCAGGGTAGTAGTCTTTCCGGCACCGTTAATTCCGATAAAACCGGTGATGCAGCCCTCCGATAAAGAAAATGAGACGTCTGTCAGTGAAAAATTTTTATACGATTTGTTTAAATTCTTTACTCTCAAAATATCTTTCATTGTTAATCCTCCTCGTAAAGAATATCCATCATGGCATTCAGTTCTTCTTTAGTAATTTTCAGTGATTTCGCAGTTTGTATCATATCGAGCATTTTCTGCTCTACAAGACGCCGTTTGGAATCCCGCAATAATTCAAGATTGCCGGCAGATACAAAGGTGCCGATGCCGACCTGACTTGTAATAAACCCTTCCTGTTCCAGTTCCTCGTAAACCCGGCGAATGGTCAAAACGCTGACTTTCAGGTCATTGGCAAATGCACGGATAGAAGGAAGTGCATCACCCTCCACTAATTCTTCCTTTAAAATAGCGTCTTTAATCTGGTCTTTGATTTGCTGGTACAAAGGGCTGTCAGAAGTATTTGAAATAAGAATCTTCAAGTTTGTTCTTCATCCTTTCTACTAGTGTGCTGTTTGCATATATTCATTATAAACATTAAGCACATAAATGTTAATAGGAGTGTGGAAATTCAGTATTAGGTGTATTATAATGGGAGTATAAACTTTGCACAGGAATTGGGATGTGGAATGTGTTGAATGTGTTTATAGTCTGCGAAGCAGACTGGATGCCGCGCCAGGGGATGCAAGGGAGTCTTGAAAAATTTACAGATAGAGAAAGAAATTAAAAGTATGGGAATAAAATATACGTCATTGACAAAAAAAGCCATGATGATTTGCTTTGAGACACATAAAAATCAAAAGGATAAAAGCGGTATGCCTTATGTCTATCATCCTTTTCATCTGGCAGAACAGATGAAGACAGAGGATGAAATCTGCACAGCGCTGCTGCATGATGTGGCAGAGGATTCAGACTGTACAATAGAAGATTTGAAAAAGGAAGGCTTTTCAGCGGACACGATAGAAGCCTTGCGGCTGTTGACCCATGAAAAATCTGTACCCTATATGGATTACATTGCGGCACTTAAAGGAAATTCGATTGCCAGAAAGGTGAAGCTGGCAGATCTGGCACATAACAGCGATATCGGGAGACTGGCTATTGTGACGGATAAAGACCTGAAAAGGCTGGAAAAGTATCAGAAAGCGAGAAATTTGCTTTTAGAAGAGTGATAATCGGTGCTTGTGATTAAATTCGATATATGCTAAAATGTAGAATGCAAAAAAAGACGAATTGACCGATGAAGAAACTCGGAGGAGAAATATATGGCAGCATTGACACCGATGATGCAGCAATACATGGCGATCAAGGAGCAGTATAAAGACTGCATCCTTTTTTATCGTCTGGGCGATTTTTATGAAATGTTTTATGATGATGCCCTGACTGCATCCAGAGAACTTGAGATAACACTGACAGGCAAAAACTGCGGTCAGGAAGAGCGGGCACCAATGTGTGGTGTCCCTTATCATGCCGTGGATGTTTATTTGAACAAATTGGTTGCAAAGGGCTACAAGGTTGCAATCTGTGAGCAGGCGGAGGATCCGAAGCAGGCGAAAGGCATTGTGAAGCGTGAAGTGATCCGGATTGTCACACCGGGAACGAATCTGAGCCAGCAGGCCCTGGATGAGGGCCGCAATAACTATCTGATGTGTCTTGTATATGACGATAATCAGTTCGGATTGGCAATCACGGATATTTCAACCGGCGATTTTTATACAACGGAAGTGGCAACACTGAAGGAACTTTATGATGAAATCCATCGTTTTTCACCATCAGAAATTATCTGCAACGATTCTTTCTATATGAGTGGGGCCAGTCTGGATGATTTCAAAGACCGTCTGCATGTTTCTGTATCCACACTGGATACGTGGTATATGGATGAGGCGGTGAGTGTTCAGAAGATCAAAGAGCATTTTAAGGTGGCCAGCCTTGACGGTCTTGGCTTGACAGATTTTCCATCTGGGACATTGGCTGTGGGCGCATTGCTATTATATCTTTATGAGACACAGAAGAATACTCTTGACAATCTGACCAAGATTACACCGTACCGCTCAGGTGGATATATGATCATTGACAGTGCCACTAACAGGAATCTTGAATTGATTGAGACCTTGAGGGAAAAGCAAAAAAAGGGCTCATTGCTGTGGGTGCTGGATAAGACAAAGACGGCCATGGGTGCCCGTCTGATGCGAAACTGGATTGAGCAGCCACTGATTGAGAAGAAGAAGATTACCGCAAGGCAGGATGCGGTGGAAGAATTATATAATGATATGATTACCAGAGAGGAGATACGGGAATATCTGAATGCAGTATACGATCTGGAACGTCTGGTGACTCGCATCAGTTACAGAACGGCGAATCCCCGGGATCTGATTGCTTTTAAGACATCTCTCGGAATGATTCCTCCTGTCAAACAGCTGCTTTCTCAGGCAAAAAGCGCAGAATTGAAAGAAATTGATGAAAGAATGGATTGTCTGGAGGATATTTATGATCTGATTGAAAAATCTATTCAGGATGAGCCACCGATTATGATTCGTGAGGGTGGCATGATCAAAGAGGGTTATAATGAAGACGTGGATAAGTTCCGTCTCTCAAGAACAGAAGGCAAAACCTGGCTGGCGGAGCTGGAGGCTCGTGAGAAGGAGAAAACCGGCATCAAGAATCTGCGTGTGCGCTATAACAAAGTTTTCGGCTATTATCTGGAAGTTACCAATTCCTATAAGGAGCTGGTGCCGGAGGACTGGACTCGCAAACAGACACTGGCCAATGCAGAGCGTTATATTACGCCGGAATTAAAAGAGCTGGAAGATATGATCCTTGGTGCAGAGGATAAGCTTGCTGCCCTTGAGTATGATCTCTATTGTGAAGTCAGGGACAGTATCGGTGAGCAGGTCGTTCGTATTCAGGAGACAGCTAAGGCAATCGCGCATTTGGATGTATTGGCTTCTCTGGCCTGTGTGGCTCAGAGCAATGATTACGTGCGCCCGTCTATTAACACAAAGGGCGTTATTGATATTCAGGGCGGCCGCCATCCGGTAGTAGAGAAGATGAACAACAATCAGATGTTTATCGACAACGATACTTATTTGGACAACAAGAACCATCGTATATCTATTATTACCGGTCCGAATATGGCTGGTAAGTCTACCTATATGCGCCAGTCGGCGCTGATCGTGCTCATGGCTCAGATCGGAAGCTTTGTACCGGCAAAATCAGCCAATATCGGCATTGTGGATAGAATTTTCACCCGTGTCGGTGCATCAGATGATCTGGCCAGTGGACAGAGTACTTTTATGGTGGAGATGACGGAAGTTGCCAATATTCTTCGCAATGCCACCAGCCGAAGTCTGCTGATCCTGGATGAAATCGGAAGAGGTACCAGTACATTTGATGGTTTAAGTATTGCCTGGGCGGTAGTAGAACATATCAGCAATCCAAAGCTTCTGGGGGCAAAGACATTGTTTGCTACCCATTATCATGAACTGACAGAACTGGAAGGAAAGCTTGACAGCGTGAACAATTACTGTATTGCCGTCAGAGAGCAGGGGGATGATATCATTTTCCTGAGAAAGATTATCCGCGGCGGTGCAGATAAGAGTTATGGTATTCAGGTAGCCCGTCTGGCAGGGGTACCTGATTCTGTCATTGACAGAGCAAAAGAGATTTCCAGCTGGCTGGAAGAAACAGATGTTACTGACAAGGCGAAAAATCTGCAGGTGAGAACTTCTGCTAAGAAAAAAGAAGTGGTCAGAGAGGCAGTCCCTGCTGAAAAACAGATGAGCCTTTTTGATATTTACCCGGCAGACCACCCGGTTCTGAAGGAACTGGCAGGACTGGATGTGTCCAACATGACACCGATTCAGGCACTGAATACATTATATGAACTTCAGAAAAGGTTAAAAGAGACAAATTAGCCATCAAATGGTCACAAAATACTGATATACTATTCATTTGGGATAAAATAAACAGGAGAGGGGGCAGCAGGATGAAGTCTATTCATTTACTGGACAGTGATACTATCAACAAGATTGCAGCCGGAGAGGTTGTGGAGAGACCGTCCTCGGTGATTAAAGAACTTGTGGAGAATGCTATTGATGCGAAAGCATCGGCAATTACGATTGAGATTAAAGAGGGCGGCATTGCCATGATGCGTGTGACGGATAATGGCGGCGGTATTGACAGAGATGATATCAAGACGGCGTTTGTCAGACATGCCACAAGTAAGATCGAAACGGCTATGGATCTGATGACAGTGGGATCACTGGGGTTCAGAGGAGAGGCTTTGTCAAGTATTGCCTCCGTTTCTCAGATTGAGCTGATCACAAAGGTACACCGGGAATTATTGGGGGTTCGTTACTGTATTGACGGTGGTGAAGAAAAGAGCTGTGATGATATCGGATGCCCGGACGGCACCACGATCATTGTGAGAAATCTGTTCTATAATACACCGGCCAGGAGAAAGTTTTTAAAGACGGCAGCCACGGAGGCGGCCTATATTAATGATCTGGCAGGACGACTGGCATTGTCCCATCCAGATGTATCCTTTAAGTTTATTAACAATAATCAGAATCGGCTTCATACCTCCGGCAACGGCAATTTGAGAGATATCATTTATCAGATTTACGGACGGGATGTGACAGGACAGCTACTGGAAGTGGATGTTCAGGGTAAACTCTGTCATGTGACAGGATTTATCGGCAAGCCGATTTTATCCAGGGGTAATCGTTCCTGGGAGAATTATTTTATTAACGGCCGTTATATCAAGAGCAATATTATTACAAAGGCGATAGAGGATGCTTATAAGACATTTGTCATGATTCACAAATATCCTTTTACGGTCTTTCATATTGAAGTTGATCCGGCACTGATCGATGTCAATGTGCATCCGAGAAAAATGGAATTGCGGTTTAATCAGAATGAGGCTGTATATCAGGAAATTTATGATATTATCCGTGCAGTGCTGGAACACCGGGAGCTGATACCGGCCATTTCTCTGGAAGACCAGAAAAAGGCGAACGGGAAAGAAAAAGAAAAGGAATCTGGTCCGGAACCTTTTGAGCTGCAGCGATTGGCTGCTATGGGTGCCGGACAGAAGAAACCGGAGCAGTCATCATCGGCATATTCAAAGTCGGGACATTCTGTACCAACAGGTTTTTCAGCTAAATCATCGGTGGCAGCAGGCAGTGGCTATTCGGCGGCATCTTATCCGAATCAGGGTGCTGACAGCAAACCATATACTGCACCGACAGGACAATCAGGAAGTGCATTTGTGCGGGAAACACCGACGGCATATCATCATAAAGAGATGATGACACAAAGTACTTCGAAATTGCAGGATGAAAATAATAGGGCAGTGATGTCTGAAACTACGGAAGAACAGAAGAAAACAGAAGTGACGCTGTCTGAAGCAGCAGAGAAAGCACCGAAGCCGCATATGCCGATTGTTGGAGAACAGATGCAGCTTTTTGGTGAGGATGAAAGGCTTCTGGATGAGAAAGCAAGAGCACGGCATCGTTTGATCGGACAGGTTTTTGATACCTACTGGATGGTAGAATATGATGGCAAGCTTTTTATTATTGATCAGCATGCGGCCCATGAGAAGGTACTATATGAGAAGTTGATGAAAGCTTTTTCACAGAAAGCACTTCAAAAGCAGATGTTGTCACCGCCGGTTATACTGACATTGTCTATGCAGGAAGAGAATATTTATAAGCAGTATGCAGATTATTTTGCGGAACTTGGATTTGAAATAGAATTATTTGGCGGCAGAGAGTATGCAGTGCGCGGTGTGCCACTGCAGCTCTTTGGTATGAATGCCAGAGATATTTTTATTGAAGTTTTAGACAGTGTGACGGAGGAGAGCCGCAGATTGGATGGAAGTGCTATTACGGATCATATTGCAACGATGGCCTGCAAGGCGGCGGTTAAAGGTAATAATAAGCTGTCTTTCAAAGAGGCGGATACCCTGATCGAACAACTTTTGCAGGCAAAGAACCCGTATACATGTCCCCATGGCCGGCCGACGATTATTTCACTTTCAAAGTACGAACTGGAGAAGAAATTTAAACGAATTCAATCATAGAATGGGAGAATGAAACATGAAACAGCCACTCATTGTACTGACCGGACCGACAGCTTCCGGGAAGACAGCACTTTCCATTGGACTTGCCAAAGCAATTGGCGGTGAGATTATTTCTGCGGATTCTATGCAGGTTTACCGGCAGATGGATATCGGCACAGCCAAGATCCGTCCGGAGGAGATGGAGGGAATACCCCATTACCTTGTGGATGTGCTGGAACCAGATGCATCTTTTAATGTTGTTATTTTTCAGCAGATGGCCAGGGAGGCCATGGCCAGGATCAGAGCCAATGGCCATGTTCCGATAATTGTCGGCGGCACAGGCTTTTATATTCAGGCGATTCTGAATGATATTGATTTCAAAGAGAATGAAGATGACGGTTATCGCACGCAGTTGGAAGAGATGGCAGCTAAGGAGGACGGTCCGGAAAAACTTTATGAGATGCTGAAGAAAGTGGATCCGGAATCAGCAGAGAAGATTCATGGTCATAATACAAAGAGAGTCATTCGGGCGCTGGAGTATTTCCACCAGACAGGTCAGAAGATTTCCGAACATAATGAGCAGGAAGCGCAGAAAGAATCACCCTATAACTTTGCCTATTTTGTTTTGAACCGGCCAAGGGAGATCCTGTATGATCGGATTGACAAGAGAGTGGATCAAATGATGGAGGAAGGCCTTGTCGAAGAAGTTCGGAGCTTAAAAGAACATGGATACGATAGAAGTCTTGTCTCTATGCAGGGATTGGGATATAAGGAGATATTAGCTTATCTTGATGGGGAGATAACCCTTGAGGAAGCCGTTTATATATTAAAACGGGATACGAGACATTTTGCCAAAAGGCAGCTGACCTGGTTTAAGAGAGAACGGGAAGTGCTGTGGATAGATCAGTCACAATATGACGGGAAAGAGGCTATACTGACAGATATGATACATATCCTTCGCCAAAAAGGCATAATAGACGGATCTTGTATCATATAATAGGAAAGACAGCATCAGGATCTGTAAACAGGTTCCGAAGATGCGTTATTATATTAAGGAGAAAACAATGACAAACGATAAGATAGAATATGAATTAAAAGGACTGTATGAACATCTGCATCTGGATGAAGATGTGTATGATTATTGCAGTAAGATTGAGAAATCATTAAAAGAACGTTTTGAGGCAATTGATCAGGTTGCTGAATACAATCAGCTGAAGGCTATTCATGCTATGCAGAAGAACAGAGTCAGTGAAAGACATTTTGCAGGCACAACAGGTTATGGGTATGATGATGACGGACGAGATACCCTTGAGAAAGTATATGCAGATATTTTTCATACAGAGGATGCCCTTGTGCGCCCGCACATTACCTGTGGTACCCATGCATTAACGGTTGCTTTATCCGGCAATCTCAGACCGGGGGATGAACTTTTATCACCTGTGGGCAAACCATATGATACGCTGGAAGGCGTCATTGGTATCCGCCCGGAAGTGGGTTCTCTGGCAGAATACGGAGTGACTTACCGTCAGGTAGAACTTCTGGAGGATGGTTCTTTTGATTATCCGGCCATTGAAAAAGCCATCAATGAGAAAACAAAACTGGTAACGATCCAGCGATCAAAAGGGTATCTGCCGCGTCCGACGTTCTCTGTACAGCAGATTGGTGAACTGATCAGCTTTGTTAAGAAGATCAAACCGGATGTGATCTGTATGGTTGATAATTGTTACGGAGAATTTGTAGAGACGATTGAACCATCGGATGTGGGGGCGGATATGTGTGTCGGCTCTCTGATCAAAAATCCAGGCGGTGGCCTTGCGCCAAGTGGCGGCTATATTGTCGGACGCAAAGATTGTGTGGAAAGAGCTGCGTACAGATTGACAGCACCGGGGCTTGGAAAAGAGTTAGGTGCGAATCTGGGCGTGAACCGGGCACTGTATCAGGGACTTTTCCTGGCACCTCAGGTAACGGCTTCAGCTTTGAAATCCGCTATTTTTGCAGCGAATATTTACGAAAGTCTCGGATTTAAAGTGGTTCCAAACAGCACAGAATCCAGACATGATATTATTCAGGCTGTTGTACCGGGAACGGCAGAAGGCGTGATCGCGTTCTGTAAAGGCATTCAGGCTGCTGCACCGGTGGATAGCTATGTGACACCGGAGCCATGGGCCATGCCGGGGTATGACTGCGATGTTATTATGGCGGCCGGGGCCTTTATCTCAGGCTCATCCATCGAGCTGAGTGCGGATGGACCTATCAAGCCACCGTATGCGGTTTATTTCCAGGGCGGTCTGACATGGCACCATGGTAAATTCGGTATTATGATGTCACTTCAGAAAATGAAAGAGGCTGGATTAGTGCATCTGCCTTTGTAAGATTTTTGTCAGAAAGGATTTACAGTAAACTGTGTATACATGAGAATCCTTTTGTGATAAAATGAAATGAACTGTGAAGCTCCGATTGCCTGAATTGAAAGGAGCAGCAGTATGAAGAAAATCAAAAAACATCTGACAATGAAGGAGTTACCGGTTACGGAAAGGCCTTATGAAAAGTGTGAGAAAAACGGAGCAGGGACGCTTTCCGATGCGGAGCTTCTTGCTATTATACTCAAGACAGGAACCAGAGGGGACAAGGTGATGGATCTGGCTGTACAACTACTGAATTTGAATCCATCCTGTCCGGGCCTTGAGGGGATCATGGGGATTGAACTTGCAGATTTTCAGAAGATACGCGGCATTGGACGGGTCAAAGCCGTTCAGTTGGCCGCTGTTTGCGAGTTGTCCAGAAGGATGAGCCGCATTCAGTTCAGTGAGAGTTATGCTTTCACAACACCGCAGTCAATTGCGGATTATTATATGGCTTATATGTGCCGCCTGGGACATGAGGAAGTGCATGTGATGATGCTGGATACCAAACAGCATATGATCAGTGAGTGCCTTCTTACCAAGGGCACGGTCAATGCTTCTTTAATTGCTCCGAGAGAGATATTTATACAGGCATTGAAAGCCGGTGCAGTCAGCATTGTACTGGTACATAATCACCCCAGCGGTGATGATACACCCAGCAGAGAAGATCTGGCTGCAACAGAAAAGGTGAGATCAGCGGGCGAATTGATAGGTATCCGGCTGATTGATCATATTATTATCGGCAGCGGACATTTTACAAGTCTGTGCGGAAGCTGGAACCATTAGGAAAGGGGAAACACCATTGGCGGGAAGAAAATACGGTCTCGACCTTGGAACAATGAATATCAGGATTTTTCAGGGCGGACATGGACTTGTCGTATATGAAAAGAATATGATTGCCATACAGCGAAAGAAAGAAGTAGCGGCAATTGGGAATGATGCATTTGAAATGTATGAGCGGACGCCGGCATCCATTGTGATCTCGAATCCGGTCAGAGACGGTGTGATCGCAGATATTAACAATATGAACAAAGTGGCAGAGACACTTTTGAAAAAGTGCGGATGTACAACGGGCTTCATGAGAAATAACAGCTTTTATCTTGCGGTACCGTCAGATGTGACGGAGGTGGAGAAACGGGCCTATTTCGATCTTATTGCGCACTCCGCTTATAATACGCATAATATTTTTGTTGTAGAAAAACCATTGGCGGCAGCTCTTGGGGAGAATGTAGATGTCAAGAGCAAAAAGGGCATGATGATTGTGGATATGGGTGCCGGTACAACAGAGATCACGGTCATCACCATGGGCGGCATTGTGGTCAGCAAGCTGCTGAAAGTGGGCGGCAACACCATTAACGCATCCATTTGTCAGCTTGTGAAGGAGCGGCATCATCTGGTGATCGGGGATAAGACCGCCGAGTATCTGAAACTGGAATTGGGACATGCAATTCCAGGACAGGGACGCAGCAAAACCGTATTTGGAAGAGATGTGATTACAGGACTTCCGTCTAAAGCAGAAGTTTCAGATCATCTTGTTTTTGATTCCATGAAGAACTATCTGTTTCAGGTTGTGCGGACAATCCGCAACATTATGGAGACAATTCCACCGGAATTGTCCGGAGATATCATTGAGAACGGCATTTATTTTACAGGCGGAACGACATTAATTCCTGAATTGGACAGACTGTTTAATGCATCCCTCCGTGTGAAGGTTGTTTTTGCACCGAAGCCCCTTGAAAGTACTGTCAGAGGGCTTGGGGTGATCATGGATCATGCATCCGATTATAAGGATCTGACATTCTCATTGAGAGATGCAGCTTTTGAATAGAGGAATGAATATGAAGAACAACAAAAAAAATAAAATAAACCCGAAGTATGTACTTGCGGCCTTAAGTCTTTTGTGTATTGCCGGTATTGGTTTAAGCCTGTTTCGTGGTTTCTCGATACCTGCAGCCGGTACGATCGTCAATTCGCTGATGGCGCCTATGCAGGAGGGCATCAATAGCTTTGGTAATTTTACAGCAGGTATTGTCCAGAGAAAACATAAGACGACGCAGCTCCAGAATGAAAATGAGGAGCTGAATAATGAAGTAGATAAGCTTCAGGCAAAGCTGACAGCTATGGAGAATAATCTGTCCGATTATGAGGATCTGCTGGATCTTCTGGCGCTGTCTGAGAAGTATCCCTCTTATGATATGACAGGTGCAAGGATCATTGGTAAAGATGCAGGCAACTGGTATGATACTTTCACGATCAATAAGGGAAGCATTGACGGTATTAAGAAAGATATGAATGTTGTCGCAGGCAATGGCCTTGTGGGAATTGTTACACAGGTCAATGCCAATTCGGCAGTTGTCAGAAGTATCATTGACGATGCCAGCAATGTCAGCGGTATGATCAGCAAGAACCGGGATATCTGTATCGTCAATGGTGATCTGACATTGATGGACAGCGGATTGCTGGATGTCGAATTGATCACAAAGGGTTCAACGGTTGTCAAGGGTGATGAGGTGGTCACTTCCTATATCAGTGATAAATATCTCCCGGGACTTCTGATCGGTTACATCAGTGATGTGACAGAGAATGATACAGAGCTGACGCTCAGTGCCAAACTGACACCGACGGTGGATTTCCAGCATTTGTCCAATGTCCTTGTTATTAAACAGCTGAAAGAGGATATGAAAGAAACAGGAAGTGCATCAGAAACCGTTGCATCGGATACGCAGAGTACATCCGAGACACAAAGTGATACGGCGGATTCGACGGACAGCAGCGAGGAGGGTGAATAATGAAAAAGATATTGGCCTATGGCGGTCTGATTCTTCTTTTTCTTTTATTGCAGTGTTCATTTTTTGTACATCTTAGTCTGGCAGATGTTGTGCCGAATCTTCTGATTATATTGACAGCATCGATTGCCATTATCAATGGCAGTCTTGAGGGATGTCTTGTTGGATTTTGCTGCGGATTGTTGCTTGATTTGATGTTTGGACCGTATATCGGCATGTACGCCTTTGGTTATATGCTGTGCGGCTATTTGACAGGTATTGGTAATCGCCTTTTTTACAAAGAGGATTTGACATTTCCCGTACTGATGATTGCAGCAGCAGATCTGTTTTATGGATTTTATATGTATGTTTTCGGTTTTATGATCAGAGGCAGATTGAATGTATTGTTTTATTTGCGGAGAATTATCCTGCCGGAAGCTGTTTATACAGTGATTATCGCTGTTTTCCTTTATCGAATTATATTACTGATAACAGAGCACTTAGAGAAAAAAGGAAGTGAGAATCTCATTGTTTAAAAATCTGCTGGAAGATATATTGAGTTTTATTAAAACACGAACATTTATCCTGGGCGTTGTTTATACGATACTGTTGGCTGTTCTTATTCACCGTCTGTTTCAGCTTCAGATCATCAATGGCGAAGATTATCTGAATACGTTTACTTATCGTATTCAGAAGGACACAGAAATAGAGAGCCCGAGAGGCACCATTTATGATTGCAACGGGGTGCCGCTGGCGTACAACAAGTTGTCGAATGCTATCACGATAGAGGACAGCACATTGCTGACAGATAATCAGACGAGAAATACGATGATTGCCAAGCTGATCGGTTTTATTGAATCAACAGGCAACACATTGAATTATGATATTCCACTTGAAATGGACGCTTCAGGAACGTTGAGTTTTAATGCAGGTGAGAATACCGTTCTGAGATTCAAAAAGGACGTTTATAGTTCAGAGAAACTGACGGATGAACAGACGAATGCGACCGCTGAGGATGTTTATGCGTATATGAGAGGAAAGAAACTGTTCAATCTGGACGAATCCTATTCAAAGGAAGAGGCATTGAAGATTCTTTCTGTCCGCTTTGATCTCTGGATGAAACGTTATGAGAAATATCTGTCTATCACAGTGGCTAATGATGTCAATGATCAGCTGGTGGCTGCAGTCAAAGAAAATGCTGAGGATCTGCCGGGTGTATCGGTGGAACAGAGTTATACACGTGTTTATGAGGACAGCAAATATTTTTCTAACATTACAGGGTATATCGGATCGATTTCCGAAGATGAACTGGCTCAGTATAAAGAGGAGGGAAATGACAGCTATTCGCTTAATGATCAGATTGGCAAGACCGGTGTGGAATCCTATTTTGAATCCAAGCTGAAGGGGACGAAAGGTTCTCAGAAATTGTATGTCAACAGTCTGGGAAGTGTTCTGGAAGTAGCAAAAAAGGAAGATCCTATTCCGGGTGAGGACGTTTACCTGTCCATCGATGCAGATCTTCAGAAAAAAGCCTATGATATGTTGGAGGAGCGAATTGCGGGTATCCTGCTGACTTATATGTCAGATACCACGACAAATACAGGCAGTGATATTATGATTCCAATCAAAGAATATTACTATGCGTTGATTGATAATAATGTCATCAGTTTGTCTCATTTAAGTGCAGATGATGCAGATGACAGAGAGAAGAGTTTCTGGAAGGACTATAAAAACTACGAGTCATCCATTGCCTCTTCCCTGGGCAGCAAAATGGACACGGCACTTGGAGAATTGGATGATGAGTATAAGGATTATCTTTTAATGACCTATTCCAT
>NZ_JBBMEK010000062.1:0-13731 GCF_040096555.1 Coprococcus intestinihominis
AGCAATGATTCATCTCAGCCAGTGCCTCCGTGGTCAGCCGTGCAAAACCACCGTCCTGACGCATTTTGTAGATGTTCTCTACATACAAAATAAAGGCCGCCTGACTGTTAAAATAATCACCAAACGGGGATGCCGCCGCATGTTCTTTGGCAATCCCACTAATTCTCGTCACAGACAGTTCAAAGCGTTCCTGCACCCACGCCTGCACTTCTTCTCTATTTACCTCTTTCTTCACTATGTTCACCTTTCTCATCTATAATCATCCGAATTCCAGCTGAAAAACCTAATCTTCCGACCGAAACAATGTCTGCCCTACATGATAATAGACAAACAACCTGCCAAAAAAATCAGACCATGAATCATAACAGACGCCAGATTAATATAAAAAGCGCCATGCACCATCGTACCATAGGCTTCGTTATCCTTGCGGAGCTGAACAGACAACCAGAGTCCAAATACCGCCGCAAGAAGGCTCAGGTATCCGATTCCGCCGACAAATGCCGGAAGATTGCCGGCTTTAACAAAAGATGCAATTATAAGAACGGCCATGCAGATCAAAGACGCAATGCCAAAAGCTGATGCATAAATACCGCGCTTTGTCTGACGTTTTTCTATTTTGATGAAACTGTATATATTACGCGCCATTCCATTTTCTCCTTACTTTATTGATTATGTAAAACAAAAGATATCCGAGGATACCTCCTGAAGTATTCAAAATTAAATCATCTACATCAAAGGATCCAACCCTTGTCAGCAGCTGTATGATCTCAATCATCAAACTCAGTAAAAATGTCATGCCCAACATACAATACCATTTTCTGAGCCTCGATCTTAATATGGGCATAAAAAATCCAAAAGGCATAAATGCCAGTACATTACCAAATAAATTGGCAAGGAATGCCCGGATTCCTACAACATCTCTGTATATATAAAATCTTCGAATTTCCTTAAATGGGATAAAATTATATCTATAATAGGAAGTCACAACATCTCTTCCATAATCTTCACTTAAAAAGCATACATAAATTAAAACAGCGATATACAAAATAAGCAGTACGAAACTGCCGAATTTGATACACCGCTTTGTCTGTCGGCTCACGCAACTCCCCCTGCCTGAAAAAATGGCACCACGGCTGCACTGACCGGCAGCCGTGATACATTTTCAATTATTTCTGAAATGATTTACATTAAATCAGAATGATGTCTCAAAAGCCTTGCTCCATTGACAATTCCGATAATACCGAGAACCAGCCCGCCGATCACAGATAAAATTCCAAGGACAAGGCTGCATGCACCAGTCTGACACATCAACTTTGATATCTTATCTTCTATTCTCATCTTCGCTGTCCTTTCCATGTCTACGCTCGTATCTGAATGATACATCGATCGGATGTCCGCCGACATCCGATCAAAGTCTACTATTCCTTTGCACCATACTGTTCATAGTATGCATCAATGGCAACCTTCAGCTTGTCATCAATCACAATCTTCCCATTACACGGTTTATTATACAGGCATTCAACAACCTCCGCCATTGTAACAATGGCATTTGTCTCAAAGCCATAGAGGTCTTTCACTTCATCCAAGGCACACTTCACACCGCCCTTGCCGACTTCCATACGATCCAGAGAAACCATCAGACCGACAATCGTCACATCTGCTGCACCCTTGACCTTCGGAACAGTCTCTTCCATGGACTTGCCGGATGTTGTTACATCTTCGATCATCACAACACGATCACCGTCCTTTAAAGGGCTTCCCAGGAAATTGCCCTTATCTGCGCCATGGTCCTTTGTCTCCTTACGGTCTGAACAGTAACGGATCTCCTTGCCATACAGATCACTGAAAGCAATCGCTGTCACAACACCAAGCGGAATACCCTTGTAAGCTGGTCCGAACAGTACATCAAAATCATCACCATACTTTGCATAAATTGCCTTTGCGTAATACTGGCCCAGACGCTTTAACTGGGAACCTGTCACATAGGCACCTGCATTCATGAAAAACGGAGACTTTCTGCCGCTCTTCAATGTAAATTCACCAAACTTCAACACATCTGCTTCCACCATAAAGTGGATAAACTCTTCTTTGTACTGTTCCATATCTATAATCTCCTTTTTGTGATTAAAAATTCACTGATCTCTTTCTGACTTTTCTTCTCTGTTATTATACTCAACTTCCAACGAAAAATCAACCAAAAACATACCTGTCCAGTCGTTCAAAAGCCTCCGTGACACGACACTTCGGCAGCGCCAGATTCATTCTGATATGATGTTCCCCATGGAATGGACGCCCATCCTGCCAGCCGACGCCCACATCCCAGCCGGCCTGAAGCAGTTCATCCATGGATTGGCCATGATCTTCACACCATTGTGTACAATCCAGAAAAAGCATATAAGTTCCCTGAGGCTTTGATACCGTCACACCCTTAAAATGTGCTGCAATGTAATCACAGGCAAATCGTACATTCTCTGTTAAAACCTGACACAGCTCATCCACCCATTCGTAACCCTCCTGTTTATAGGCACCGATCAGTGCATGCATGGACAAAACATTCATCTCATTGTAATGGGATTTACTGCCCCTTGCCTCCACTCTGTCTCTCAATGCTTCATTATATATAATATGATAACTCCCAATCAGACCTGCAAGATTAAATGTTTTGCTTGGTGCATACAGGGCCACTGTGTGTTCCCGGGCATAATCATTTACCTGCTGTGTAGGTATATGCTTTTGTCCATCCAGTAAAATATCTGACCAGATTTCATCTGAGATCACTGTCACAGCATATTGTTCATATACCGCCATCGCCTTTTCCAGCTCCCACTGTTCCCAGACACGGCCCGTCGGATTATGAGGTGAACACATAATCGCAGCATGGATATGGTACTTCCTGATCTTCGCTTCCATATCCTCATAATCCATCCTGTAAATGCCCTCTGCATCCTTCTTCAACTCACTGTGTATCATCCTATAGCCATTGTTCTTCAGACTAGCGGTAAAGCCAATATATGTCGGGCTGTGCAAAAGGACCGCATCCCCTGGTGCCGCCAGGCACTGCAGTGCCGAAAGGATCCCTCCGAGGACACCATTCTCATAGCCAATATACTCTTTTTTCAGTCCATTTACGCCATTTCGTTTTTGATGCCATTTGATAATTTCATCAAAATAGGTATCTCTAGGTGCAAAATATCCGTAAGCCGGATGTTTTGCACGTTCAATAATGGCCTCCGGAATCGTCGGCACTGTCGGAAAGTTCATATCCGCCACCCACATCGGGATAAAATCAAAACCTCCCTTTGGTTTTGACGGTGACATTCCCGGATACATTCCAAGACCATCTACAGCCATAGCATCTTGTCCTTGTCTGTCAATGATCGATGTAAAATCATATTTCATATTATTCCTATCCTCATTTTTTCCAGCATTGATTGCAGCTGCTGACTGCCTTTCACCGCTGATTTTATCTTCTTTTCTATTTTCCTATATCTGCACCGAAAAAGCAATTCTTTCTCTGTATTTCGTTGACTTTTTTGTTCCATATCGTTATACTTTATCACAGAACTTTTGAAACATCATCTATTCGCCAAAAGTTCTGTTTTATTAAAAGATTTTGTAACTGTTCAGAGCCAAGCAAGATTTCAAAAACAGTTATAAAATGCTTACATTTTTAAGACTGTTTTTGAAATTTTATTTTGCGGATACGCCACACCGACGAAATGCGCAGCATTTTGGAGGTTAGCTCTGAACAGTTACAAGATTTTTACGAAAGGTGTCTATTTATGCTAACCTACATTTTATTGATCCTAGGATTTATCCTGCTTATTAAAGGAGCGGACCTGTTTGTAGACGGCAGCTCATCCATTGCCAGACTGCTTCGCATTCCCGCCGCTGTCATCGGCCTGACCATTGTTGCCTTCGGTACAAGTGCCCCGGAATTATCCGTCAGCTGTTCAGCTGCCCTGGCCGGTCAGAATGAAATTGCCATCAGCAACGTTCTTGGTTCCAACATTTTCAACCTCATGGTTGTTACCGGTGCCTGTGCTGCCATCAGTGCCATTCCGGTCAATGAAGGCATTTTGAAACGTGAGTTTCCATTTTCAATTGTTGCCGCAGCACTGCTTCTGATATTCAGCCTGTTCGGATTCGGACGGCTCAATATCGGCCGACTTGAGGGGCTGACGCTTCTTGTGCTTTTTGTTCTCTTTGTTGCCATCCAGGTCAGGGATGCTTTAAAGTCCCGCAGTGAAAATGCTGAAGATCCAATGGAAGAAGTTCTTTCTCCATTGAAAAGCATTGTATTTGTCGTCATCGGATGTATCATGATCATTTACGGCGGCAACTTTGTCGTGGACAGTGCCTCTGAAATTGCTGCCAATTTCGGTCTCTCAGAAACCCTGATCGGACTGACAGTTGTTGCTTTCGGTACTTCCCTGCCGGAACTGGTCACTTCCATTGTTGCCTCAAGGAAAGGTGAAAACGATCTTGCCATCGGTAATGTGGTCGGTTCCAACATTTTCAACATTCTGATGATCCTTGGTATTTCAACAAGTATCCATCCTGTCGCACTGCAGCCTTCTGCTGTTTACGACTGTATTATCCTGATGATTTTCAGCATCCTTGTCCTTTTCTTCTGCTGGAGCAAGAAACGATTGGCCAGAGGCGAGGGAATTTTTATGATTATTCTCTATGCGTTTTATACAGCTTATATTATTTTAAGATAAAAATACTTGCCGAATGCACAAAAACGTGATAACATTATTTCAATCAGCAAAGAGGCTGCGGAATATCCGCGGCCTCTTTTTGTTTTTCACAGATATCATGACCGGACTGCCTCTGCCTGTTCATGCCTCCTTGTCTGCTGTCTGTGAAAATAATAAAGAGAGAGGAAGATGTAAATGAGCTACGAAAAAATTTTTGATCTTGTAACGAAAGTGGATGACTTCGTCTGGGGTCCCGCTATGCTTGTCCTGCTTGTAGGCACCGGTATTTTTCTGACCATCCGTGTTGGTTTCCTTACATGGAGAAATCTCGGATACGCCATCAAAAGTACACTGAGTAAGGAGGCCCGTACTCAGAAAAGAGGCGATGGCGACGTTTCTCCGTTCTCCGCATTAACAACCGCTCTTGCAGCTACCATCGGCACCGGCAACATCGTTGGTGTTGCAACAGCCATGGTATCCGGCGGTCCCGGCGCCCTTGTCTGGATGTGGATTTCCGCCTGTTTCGGTCTGACATCCAAATTCAGTGAATGTATGCTGGCCATCAAGTATCGTGAACGCAATGAAAAAGGTGAAATGTCCGGCGGCCCTATGTACACAATGAAGAAAGCACTGCCTAAAGGATTCGGTGCAGTCCTTGGCTGGCTGTTTGCTTTATTTGCCGTTCTGGCTTCCTTTGGCATCGGCAATATGACCCAGGCCAACTCCATTTCTTCCGCTTTAAATGAAACCGTCGGCTTTTCCAAGGTGGCTATTGGTGTTGTCCTGACCATTCTCTCACTTGCTGTTATTGTCGGCGGTATTAAATCTATTTCAAAAGTTTCTTCTGTTGTCGTCCCTCTAATGGCTGTTTTCTATATTATTGCCGGTATTATTGTTATCATCGGCAATATTCAGAACATCCCGGCCGGTCTTGTCATGATCTTCGAGTATGCCTTTACACCACAGGCTGTCACAGGCGGCGTCCTTGGTAATGTTGTCGCTTCAATGATGGCGGCCATGCAGTATGGTATTGCCCGCGGATGTTTTTCTAACGAAGCTGGTATGGGTTCTGCCGCCATCACTGCTGCTGCCGCAACAACCGATCATCCTGTCCGCCAGGCCTATATCAATATGACCGGTACATTCTGGGATACAATCGTTGTCTGCTCTATCACCGGTCTTTGCATTGCAAGCTCCGGCATGCTGGGTCAGATCGATCCTTCCACAGGCAGTCTCTATACAGGTTCTGCCTTGACCATCGCCGCATTCAAAACCGTTCTTGGCCCTCTCGGCGGATGGCTTGTCACCATCGGCATTGCACTTTTTGCCTTTTCCACGATTCTCGGATGGGAATATCATGGTGAAAAGGCTTTTGAGTATCTGTTGAACACACACAAATTGAATATCATTTACCGTCTGGTTTTCTCATGTGTTGTTTTCTTCGGTGCTACCATGCAGCTAGACCTTGTATGGAAACTTTCCGATATCGCCAACGCCCTGATGGCCATTCCAAACCTGATCTGTATGCTTCTGCTGAGCGGTGAAATTGCCCGGGATATCCGTGAATTCCAGAAAATTCTGGATAAAGAACGCGGACGATAAAATACTTACAAAAAATAGTCAACAACCCGAAAAACCTGGGCGATGAACCCCATTAGCATAAAAAATTCCCGAGGTCTTAATTCAACCTGGCTGATGATATCTTTCTGGAAACATTGGGCGATGAGCCCGTTTCCAGAAAGATATCATCAGCTAGGTAATTAAACCTCGGGAATTAATCTTTATTTTACAAGACCAATGAGTTCGTTGATATCTTCCACGCCATGTCTTCTCATGTACGCTTCAATACCATCAATAACTTCTACGGTTGTATATGGATTTGCAAAGTTAGCCGTACCGATTGAAACAGCTGTTGCACCAGCCAGGATAAATTCCATGGCATCTTCAGCTGTACAGATACCGCCCATACCAATGATTGGAATCTTGACTGCATTGGCTACCTGATACACCATACGGACGGCAACCGGCTTAACAGCAGGACCGGAAAGACCGCCTGTCTTGTTGGCAATGGCAAATGTCTGTCTTTCGATGTCAATCTTCATACCGGTCAATGTATTGATCAGAGACAGGCAGTCTGCACCGCCGGCCTCAGCAGCCTTCGCCATCACTGTGATATCTGTGACATTCGGGCTCAGTTTCATGATGATCGGCTGTTTGGCCTTGGCCTTGACAGCCTTTGTAATGGCTTCCACTGCCTTTGGATCCTGCCCAAAAGCAATACCGCCTTCCTTGACGTTCGGACAGGAAATATTAATCTCCAGCATATCCACTCTCGGTTCATCTGCAAGGCGCTCAACCACATCCAGATATTCGTCTGTAGAATGTCCGCATACATTAACAATGACTTTTGTATCATATTTCTCCAAAAACGGCAGATCTCTCTTTGAAAAAAGATCAATGCCCGGATTCTGAAGTCCGATGGCATTGAGCATGCCGCTAGCTGTCTCCGCAATACGCGGAGCCGGATTTCCCGGCCACGGTACATTGGCTACACCCTTTGTCACAACCGCACCCAGACGGTTCAGATCAACAAATTCACTGTATTCTGCACCGGAACCAAATGTACCTGAAGCAACCATCACAGGATTCTTCAGCTCAACTCCGGCAAGATTTACCTTTGTATTCATTACAGTTCCACCTCCTGTGCATTAAAGACAGGACCATCCTTACAGATACGCTTATTATGTACGTTTGTATGGTGATCCACATCTTTTGACTTACAGACACATGCAAGGCATGCACCGATACCGCAGGCCATCTTCTCTTCGAGAGAAATCCATGCCTCAATACCATTATCAGCCGCATACTGCTTCAGCGCACGCAGCATCGGCGTTGGTCCGCAGCTGTAAATCACCTGACCATCGACACCTTCTGCACGGATGGCATCCAGTACATTCCCCTTTGTTCCACAGCTGCCGTCTTCTGTGGCAATAACCACTTTGCCGTATTGCTCAAATTCCTTGTTCAAAAACAGTTCATCTCTATAACCGAGAACGATGGTCTTCTCACAATCCAGTTCTTTGGCAAGCTCCAGCATCGGAGGCACACCGATACCGCCGGCCACAAGAATTGCCTTATCTTTCTTCAATGTATACCCATTGCCAAGGGGCCCCATAATCTCCAATGTGTCTCCTGCTTTGCATCCTGAGAATTCTTTTGTACCATAACCAACAACACGGTACACAATTCTCAGTCTGCCGTTTTCCCTGTCGATTTCACAGATACTGATTGGTCTTGGAAGCAGTTTGCTGTCGTCATTCGAATAGACAGAGATAAACTGTCCCGGCTTTGCTTCAGAGGCTATACTGCCGACTTCCAGCCACATACTGAATACATCAGATGCAAGCTGTTCCTGAGAAAATACAGTTGCTTTGATTTTACTTACACTCATGCTTTTGTCCTTTATATAATCACTGTTGAATTGCTTTATCTGGTTTCATCATTCTATATCATCAGCAGCAAAAATCTGCTCAACCAGCTTTTACAGTACCGATGCGATATCTTTCTGCATATCAATAACTGCTGCTCTGGAAGCATCCGCAAAATGCTCTGCGCCAAACTTCGCATACTTCTCCTGCTTGTAGGCAGCGATAATGCCTCTTGATGAATTCACGATCGCGCCAAGGCCATTCTCATCAAAATTAGGCAGCAGATCCTTCGCTGTAGCGCCCTGTGCACCATAACCAGGTACAAGAATATAAGCCTTCGGCATCAGCTTACGTGTAATTCTTGCCTGTTCAGGGTATGTGGCACCCACAACGGCACCTACATAGCTGTATCCACATTCACCTACATAGTCACTGCCCCATTCATTGACCTTCTCAGCAACGTACTCAAACAACGGACGGCCATCGATCAATCTATCCTGGAATTCACCGCTTGACGGATTCGATGTCTTAACGAGGATAAAAGCACCTTTCTTCTCTTTCTTTGCTGTATTGATAAAAGGATTGATACTGTCTGAGCCCATGTAAGGATTCAGGGTAACAAAATCTTCATTAAAACCATATAATGAACGGCTTCCTACCTTTACAGGGCCCAGATGGCCTCTTGCATAGGCTTCCGAAGTAGAACCGATATCGCCTCTCTTAATATCACCAATAATAACCAAATCCTTCTGACGGCAATACTCTACTGTTCTATGAAATGCTTCCAGTCCAGGCAGCCCAAACTGTTCATACATAGCAATCTGAGGCTTTACAGCCGGAATCAGATCATAAACAGCATCTACAATCGCCTTGTTGAACTGCCAGATGGCTTCAGCAGCACCTTCCAATGTCTCACCATATTCATCAAACGCCTTCTTCTGAATATGTTCCGGTACAAATGCCAGATTCGGATCCAGTCCGACAACGATTGGTGCATTCAGTTTCTTAATCTTTCCCACCAGTTTATCAATCATGTACGCTATATCCTCCTTAAACACAATTTTCCTTAAACATCCCTTTCATTTTAGCATATCCGCCATTTTGCCGCAAGTCTATCACCATGATAAATACGAATCGCCGCAATAAACTGCTCTGTGCCTATTGCATCTTTTCCCATTTTCTTACATTTTCTTGCATTTTGTTGTCAAATCGCACGATATTTCCCAACTTTGTAAATTTATTGATTATACGCCTGTTTTTTCAAAATTTCACGTACTTTTTTCTAAAATCTTCAATTTTGTAAAATTTTTATTAAATCTTTGCTCTGCCATCCCTGTTTTTTGTGGATTAATTTCCCAAATCATGGGTTGACATCTTACATACACGTCAGTATAATGTTAGACATAAAGTTTCCCACAGCATTGTGGTGAATCAATTCAATAAAGTTCTGTTACAGATGATATCGAAGGAGATATAGATGGAAAGACCGGTTATTCCATCTGTATCTCCTTTTTTGTTTCAGAAACTTGAACAGGAGGAATAGTTATGGAATCTAATGCAATCTTAGAAACAGTTAACAGTATTATTTTTGGAAGCCATGGCGTCTGGTTTCTGATCGGCGCGGCTCTGGTTTATTTCATGCAGGCTGGTTTTGCAATGTGTGAAGCTGGTTTTACAAGAGCCAAAAACGTCGGCAATATTATTATGAAGAACTTAATGGACTTCTGTCTTGGTACAGTTGCTTTCATCTTTGTTGGTTACAATATTCTTTGTGGTGACGCTTCCAAGTTCTGGGGCGGTTTTTCAATGAATCCTTTTGATTTCGGTAGCATGGACTGCTATGGATTCGTATTTAACCTTGTTTTCTGTGCAACTTGTGCAACAATCGTTTCCGGTGCAATGGCTGAACGTACTAAATTCCTTACTTATTGTATTTACAGTTTTGTCATCAGTCTGATTATCTATCCAGTCGAAGCACACTGGGTATGGGGCGGCACAGCATGGTTAACCGATCTTGGCTTTACTGATTTTGCCGGATCCGCTGTTATTCATATGGTTGGTGGTGTCACCGGTTTCATCGGTGCCTGCTTCCTTGGACCTCGTATCGGTAAATATGACAAAAACGGTCATGCAAGACCAATCCTCGGACATAATATCAGTATTGCAGCACTTGGTGTTTTCATTCTCTGGTTTGGCTGGTATGGTTTCAACGGTGCCGCAGCTGCAGACGGACAGCATCTTGGACAGATTTTCTCCACAACAACACTTGCTCCTGCATGTGCAACCGTTGTCGCTATGATTTACACATGGGTACGTTTTGGTAAACCTGATGTTTCACTTTCCCTGAATGGTTCTCTTGCCGGTCTTGTAGCCATTACAGCAGGCTGTGATAATGTTGATAACGTTGGTGCTATGATCATTGGTGCTGTAGCCGGTCTCCTCCTTTGCATCTTCGTTCCGTTTATTGATAATGTTCTGAAGGTTGATGACCCGGTTGGTGCCTGCTCAGTGCATGGTGTGTGTGGCTGCTTCGGTACACTGGCCGTTGGTCTCTTCGACTACACAGACGGCCTCTTCTATGGCGGCGGTGTTCATCATCTGCTGATCCAGTTACTGGGTGTTGTCTGCATCGCAGGATGGGCCATTATATGTGACCTGATTCTCTTCACAATCCTGAAGAAAACTGTTGGTGTCCGTGTATCTGAAAGAGAAGAACTAGAAGGTCTGGATGCAACAGAACATGGTCTTGAAACTGGTTATGCCGGATTCTTAATGGACAAAGATAACTAAAACTCAATTCGCTCACTCATTATTTTAATAGATTTCCTTCCATATAATAGAGCTGATTGCTTATGATACATTGTCGTAAGTGATCAGCTCTATTTTTTCACATCAATGATCTATCTGTGTGAACCGCTCTTAAAATCCCTATTGTGTCAATAGCATATACAATTTGAATTTTTTTTGACTTTTTGCCGTTTTTCTGTTGACAAATTCTCTTTCATATAGTATAGTATCCATGTGCTTGTGAATAGCACTTTTTATGCGCGAGTGGCTCAGTTGGTGGAGCACGACCTTGCCAAGGTCGGGGTCGCGGGTTCGAGTCCCGTCTCGCGCTCTTCACAAGAGTGAATATCATCTTTATGCGCGAGTGGCTCAGTTGGTGGAGCACGACCTTGCCAAGGTCGGGGTCGCGGGTTCGAGTCCCGTCTCGCGCTCTTCACAAAAAGTGAATATTATCTTTGTTATGCGCGAGTGGCTCAGTTGGTGGAGCACGACCTTGCCAAGGTCGGGGTCGCGGGTTCGAGTCCCGTCTCGCGCTCTTCTTAATATAGAAAGGGGATATCCATTAGGATATCCCCTTTCTATATTAAACGAGTCCTGCCGGACTCGAACGGGTTCGTATCTTCGCTTCGCTTCGGTCGGCGCAAAGCCAACGTCCACCGGACGTTGTGCGCCCCGTCTCGCACCTGCCTTCTTCCTGCCAGACTCGAACATTCGAGGTCTACACTCCGTTCCGGTCGGCGCTAACAAAGGTCCTCTGGACCTTTAGCGCCCCGTCTCGCTTCTACTCTACTCCATTGCCGGACTCGTACGTTCGAGGTCTACGTTTCACTTCGGTCCGCGCATAACCAACGTCCACTGGACGTTGTGCGCCGTCTCGCGCTCTTCTACCTATGCATCGAATGTAAGAACGATGTTGCCACAGCCTTCTGCCAATTTTTCACACATCATATGCACATTTTTCTGCAATGGTATTTCTTTTTTGTTCTCATCTAATAAAATAATGCTCTGTTTTGAACAGTCTGTAAAAGCTGAAATATCCGCAAATGCTTTGTCAAGTTCTTCATCAGACATATTCTGTATCATTCTGATGATTTCTTTCTTCGTAAAACCAGCAATAAACTCATGATCAAGTTCGTCGAGTTTGTCATATTCATCATACTTTTTCCAGAATAACTTCTTAAACTTCATTAATCCCAACATATACTACCTCTTTTCTTTCTCACAATTATTTATTGTTTCTTGATGGTTTTATTTTATCAAACACATACTATTCACCTGTTCCCAGAATGCAAAAAAATCGAGTAAAGATTTTCGCTCCATCTTTACCCGATTTCTTTATACTTATATTCATTTTGATGCTGCTTCTAAGTCAATCACCTTTTTATTATGCGAGAAAAAGTGCTTTGTTATCCATCACTCTTTTGCCTGCTGTGCATCCAGGACAATCGCAGTATTCGATGCCTTTTGACAGAAGTTCCTCTTCATGGGCAAGAATTCCTGCTGCCACTTCTGCTCCGAGATGTTTTTTTGCTGCATCTGTCTTCATAAATACAATAACGTCTGCACATTTCATGACATCTGCTTCACATTCTGCAACAAGTGTCTCGGCTTTATCCTGTTCGTCTGCTGTTCCTACAGCATCCAGATAGTTCTGTGCTGCAGTCTTCAGTTCCTGGCAAGCGCTTCCTGCCTGCAAAATTTCTTTGACCATTTCTGTTTTTGTCAGGATAATAACTCCTTTCACGAAATGCCCATTTCGTTTTAAATGATCCAGCACATTGTTTTCTAAATACCAATGTACCGGATGATTCATTTTCAACACTAATTGTTATGGAATAGTTTCTTGTTCTGATACTTCGGTTCGCACGTTAAATTAATACGAAGTCTTCTGAAAATATCTGTATCTACAGATGATAAAATAACTGAACAATGTGCATTGCAATTCTTTAACAACGGCAGACAATCCAGTGCTTTCTTTGCATTCTCATTGGAGGCCGCACTGACAGAAAGAGCAACCAATACTTCATCTGTATGCAGTCTCGGATTATGATTACCCAAATAATTCACCTTCAGTTCCTGAACCGGACGAATAACTTCTGATGCCAATAAATGTTCATCATCCGAAATATCCGCCAGGGCTTTCAATGCATTCAAAAGCATTGCGGATGCCGCGCCAAGCAGTGCCTTATTCTTGCCGGTAACAACTCTTCCATCTGGAAGTTCAATGGCTGCTGCCGGTTCCCCTGTCTCCTCTTCTGTTGTCTTAGCCGCAACAGCAACAGCATAATCTGCAGTGGAAAGACCTTCCTGGTTCAGAAGCATTTCCAGCTTGCTGATCTCTGCCTTATTCTCCTTGCCCTTCTTCTGCTCACAAAGGGCAATATAATAACGGCGGATCATCTCTTCTCTTGCGGCTTTCTTCACCGCTTCATCATCAAAAATACAATTGCCGGCCATATTCACACCCATGTCTGTCGGTGACTGATAAGGCGATGTTCCTGAAATCGTCTTAAATATCGTCTGCAGGACAGGGAAAATCTCAACATCTCTGTTATAATTAATGGCAACCTTGCCATAGGCTTCCAAATGGAAAGGATCAATCATATTGACATCATTCAGATCCGCAGTTGCTGCTTCATAAGCAAGATTCACTGGATGCTTCAGAGGAATATTCCAGATTGGGAAAGTCTCAAACTTCGCATAACCTGCTTTAATACCGCGCTGATGCTCATGATACAGCTGAGACAGGCATGTTGCCATCTTGCCGCTCCCCGGTCCCGGAGCTGTCACAACGATCAGTGAACGCTCTGTCG
>NZ_JBBMEK010000063.1:0-13723 GCF_040096555.1 Coprococcus intestinihominis
CTAAAGTAGGGAAAATCCCTCGCTAAAAACAGGGAATTCTGACGCTTTTTTTAGGGAAAAGTGCTTGACAAAAAACATGTAGGCTACAAACGGATTGCCGCCAATATGAAAAGCAAGAAACGCCCCTCTAAGCTGCCCGAAGAATGGGAAGTGATACCCAATACCCATGAGGGAATAGTCACGCAGGAGGAATTTGATATTGTCCAACAGCTTATTACAAGTCGTAGGCTTCCACAGAACAAGGGAGGATTTGTAAATATTTTTGCAGGCGTTATCAAGTGTGTGGACTGCGGATGTGCTCTGCGGGCAATGAACGTACACAGGAGGAAACGCCCAGAGATTATCGACTGTGTACAGTATTCATGTAATAATTATGCAAGAAACGGAAGAAGCGAGTGTAGTGCCCACAATATAGAAGCAAGGGATTTATTCAATGCCGTTCTTGCCGACATCAACTGTTTTGCGGATATGGCAGTGAATGATGAAAAGGCGGTCAGGGCCATAGAAAAGCGGCTCACGGAAACAGACCAGAGCAGGGCGAAAGCATTAGAGAAAGAACGTAAGAAGCTGAACAAACGCCTTGCGGAACTGGACAGGCTGTTTTCCTCTCTCTACGAGGATAAGGTCATGGAGCGTATTACCGAGCGGAATTTTGAGATGATGTCGGGGAAATACCAGAAAGAGCAGCTTGAAATTGAAGCAAGGCTGAAAGAGGTGACGGAAACTCTTAATGAAAGCTACGAGAAATCACGGGGAATCCGTGACTTCCTCGCCCTTATCCGAAATTATCAAGGCTTAAAAGAACTGGATGCAACAGTTATAAACGCACTCATAGACAAGATACTTGTTTCGGAGCGTGAGAAGATGGCAGACGGAACAGTGAAGCAGGAAATCAAGATTTACTATAAATTCATCGGCTTTGTCGATGAATTACATATCATACCTACAAAACGGTGGGCAGCAATGCCCGCTAAAAATTGTACGGTGTGCGGCGTTGAATATGTCCCGGGCTCTGGTGCATCAAGGTATTGTCCTGCTTGTGCCAAGAAGATACGGAGGGAGAAATCAAACGAGAGCAAACGCAGGAGCAGAGAACAGAAAAGGATAGCATGTATGAACTGTCCGCAAAAAATGACCGACTGATTTGGAACAAAGGGAAGGCAGAATCAATAGATTTAAGTGTCTGGCAATAAGACAGAATGTTGCTGATAAATATGGTAAGGCAGATGGTATCACATTTAAGCGAGACATATGGACAGAAATGTTTGAAGCTGCTAAAGCGGAAAAGCAGAATGACCAGTCAGAGCTTGTACCATTCTGGTGTTTCGGAAAAAATCAGAGTGTAAAAATAGAAAGGCTTGTGCCAATGTATCCTATGAGTAAGGATGAGGTTAATTATGAAAGGCTGATAAAGATTCTGTCTCTTTACCGGCTTACATTAGGGCAGGCAAGGCAGGAAGAACTTCTGGAGTATTTATTCAAAGAGTTCAAGGAAACAAGTGGATTGAAGAAATTGTTTATCGACTTGAGTCCATTTTCAAAGGGAAAAGAAGGTTGATATGATGAGAATACTTTTTTGTAACATAGCGTGGATGAAGGAGTATCGAGGAAATGAAGATGGAAAGGATATTCCGTTAAATGGTGGAAGCTATGTTGATGAGACAGGAGATGCTCATGAAAAATATAATTTTACACCGGTGAATATGGAGGGAAGGGAAGGCTTATATTGTCTGGGATTTTTTGAGACAAAATCACATAATGGTAAAGATGTCAATCAAATGCGGATTGAGAATATTGCAGGTTGTGAACTATTAAAAAAAGAAGAATCAGTAGATGATGTGCTTGTTGTTTATTGTGCAAAGCATCCGGCACATAAGTTTACGACGGTCGTGGGATGGTATAAACATGCTACAGTTTACAGACATTATCAAGAGGCAGTGTTTGCTCCAGAAGATATACAATATTACAATGCAATTGCAAACTCATCTGATTGTGTCTTACTTCCTGCAGGGATCAGATCAAGAAAGGTACAATGGGAAGTCCCAAGAAAATCAAATGGTTGGGCTTATGGATTTGGACGGGCAAATGTGTGGTATGCAAGTGAAGAAGATAGCCGGTTACAAGATTATCTTACGAGATTAGTAAAACAGATTGATGAATATGATGGCGAAAATTGGATTGACAAGTACGCTGAGTAATGAGGTACATATATTATGGGAAACGAATCAGGTGAATGGATTATGCATGGCATGAAGTGGGACAACCCGGAATGTATCCATTCTGTAGATGAAGCAATCAAGTATATAAATGAATTTGGCTTTTTACCATTATTTAAGAATGATATAGATGGGTTTTCACTTGAAGAAAGAACTGTTCCAGAGTACTGGTGGAGTGATAATCCGGAGATTGATCCATGGATGTGGCGGGCTATTATAGCAAGGCGGCATGATATCGTCTATGGAAAGTTCTTTGATAAGAAGGCAGGATTTATATCAAAAAAGTGGCTTCCTGTATTTGCTAATTATCGCCGGGATGGATATGATTTTGATGCATTATATGATGATGGGAAAGCACCTAATAAGCATAAAAAGATAATGGTCAATTTTATGGAAGATAATGCTGATTCAGAGATTTATTCAAATGAATTGAAAAAACAGGCTGGATTTGGTAAGGATGGAGAAAAGGGATTTGATGGTGCTATAACGAATCTTATGATGCAGACATATCTGTGCAACTGCGATTTTAAGAAGAGAGTGAATAAGAGAGGCATTGAATATGGATGGGATGTTGCAGTGTATTCATCTATTGAGCATATCTATGGATATGATTATGTGACTTCCTGCTATAAGGATAATCCACAGGACTCATGGAAACAGCTTGTAGACTATATGCATGAGATGTTTCCGGATGCAACGGATAAGCAGATAAGGAAAGTGTTAAAATAAAACAGTGAATTTTTGAGGTGAATATACATAAAATGAATGCAAAAAAATCCGCAGCTTATTGCAAGCTGATAGAAAATGTAAAAAACAAATATCTTAAAAATCCTATATACACAAAGAACCTGACACTTGGCTGGTGCGATTTACGTCAGGGAGAAGATTTGTGTCAGGAAATTAACCTATGGACATATTGGCAAGGGAGAGATTACGCCAAGAAGACACCACATATTAAGTATATGCTGATAGGTCAGGATTTCGGACCACCAGAAAAGGAAGAACTAAACGGTACGATTGCAAATGTCCGTAAGATGAATGATGGTATAGATGTGATGTTCCATGAAAATGTAGATTTGGAAGCAAGGGATTCACAGACGGATAAAAATATTGTCAGATACTTTGAACTGCTTGGTAAAAATGAAATTGACAAGAAAAAATATCCAGATTTGTTT
Organism: Coprococcus intestinihominis; assembly: GCF_040096555.1. Lineage (NCBI taxonomy): Bacteria > Bacillati > Bacillota > Clostridia > Lachnospirales > Lachnospiraceae > Coprococcus > Coprococcus intestinihominis. The sequence goes on from NZ_JBBMEK010000063.1 coordinate 3,392, forward strand.
TTCTGCAATTGTAATTTGGGCTATCGCAGAGATAAGTATTCTGGAAATATGACCAGAAAGATATTGGCAAATGATGCAGCCGAAATAAAATCACTGATTGACATTATAGAGCCGGAAAACATAATCTGTCTGGGTCTTGATACATCTGTGGTTGTAATACGAACTCTGATTGATAAAAAGTTTTCCTGCAATAGAGTATCTGAACTTATAGGAACTGGAGAACCTTATATTTATGGAGAAACATATATATACCCTGTAGCACATCCGGGGTATTGGGGTACAAGTACAAGAGGAGAGGATAATGTTATTGCAGATTGGAGGAGGATTAGAAAATAAGGAGGAGTCACAATGCCATTTAAGATTGTCCGAAACGATATAACAAAGGTAAAAGCAGATGTAATCGTGAATACTGCCAATCCAAATCCGATATGTGCAAGTGGCACGGACTTAGCAATATATGAGGCAGCAGGAAAAGAAAAGCTTCTCGCAGAAAGAGCGAATATCGGCAAAATTGCAAGAGGTGATATTGCTGTCACTGGTGCATATAGCCTAAATGCAAAATATATTATTCATACAGTAGGACCGGTATGGACGGATGGATTGCACCATGAATTTGAAATTCTGGAGCACTGCTATCGTAAATCATTGCAAAAAGCATTGGAACTTAAGTGCGAGAGCATTGCATTTCCATTAATTTCGACAGGAGTATATGGATTTCCGAAGGATAAGGCATTACAGATTGCTGTGTCAGTATTCAGCCAGTTTCTTACTGAAAATGAAATGGAAATTATACTGGTAGTGTTTGATAAAAGGTCTTTTCAGCTGTCCGGTCAGATTGTTGGGGATATTGATTCTTATATAGATGCTAATTACGTCAGAGAAATCCATAGAAAAGAGTATCCGTTAAGGAGCAGAAGAAGTACTCATGTAAAAGAATTGGCAGAAGAAGATTTCAATGAAGAAATGCTTCAAAGAGAAGAAGACAACTATCCACTTGAGGAAATGACAGATACTGGCATGACAGAATTGCTCATGCCGTTAGAAAATATTTCATTGGAAGATCAGCTGGCCAATATAGGAGTTTCCTTTCATGATAAATTATTTGAGCTGATTGATGAAGCACATCTTGATAATAAGGATGTGTGGAAACGGGCAAACCTTGATAGGAAACATTTTTCAAAGATTCAGTGTGATCAGAATTATCATCCAAAGAAAAAGACAGTAATGGCACTCTGTATTGCACTTCAGCTTGATCTGGAACAGTCAAGAGATTTACTTGCCAGAGCGGACTGGGCATTTAGTCCAAGCAGTAAGGTGGATCTGATCGTGCAGAAGGCTATTATAGATAAGCAGTATGATATTATGCAGCTGAATGTAACATTGTTTAAGTATACGAATGAAATTCTTGGAGTATAGGAGAAAATATTCATGAGTAGAGAGACAGATATAAAACTTTTAATGGACAATTGGGAAGAAAAACATAAAAATAATGGATATAAGCGTTTTATCAGAGATGGTATAGTGTGTGAAGAAAAATGGGAAGCACAGCATACACCAAGAGTATGTTATTTCTTAAAGGAAGCATACACTTCTAATGAAAATGGTTATAATCTGGTAGAAGATTTGCATGATTGTGAACGTCCATGGACTATGTGGAGAAAGGTAGCAATATGGACACAGGCAATATATAATGCATTTAACGATAATATCTGTGAGTATGACGATGAAGTATTACGTTCTAAGGAAAAAGAAATCATAGACCGTATTGCAGTGGTCAATGTGAAAAAAAGCAATGGCGGAAGCGAATCTGAATATGAAGATTTGAAAAAATACGCACTTGAAGACAGGCTGGAAATAAAGCGTGAATTGGAAATTATACAACCGGATATCATTGTATGTGGGAATAATCTCAGTCTATTGAAACTTGTATTAGGGGAAGAATTACAGAATGATGATACATGGGATAATATGTTGGCGCTTTGGAAGGATACATTGGTGCTTGATTATTATCACCCTGCTGTGCATTATCCTAATCGGGTTAATTATTATGCTTTAATGGCAATTTGCGATGTGGCAAGAAAAAAATATGGTACGCCAGTATGGTCAGAACAAAATGAAAAATATTAGAGAAATTAGTGTCGGTGCAATATTGTACCGGCATTTTTATTTTCTGAAAGTGTCGCCCAAACAGCGACCATATGAAGATGCCTTTTAATTATACTCATATTGTAACAGAGAAAGAGAGGTGCCGGAGTAATCCGGGAATTGGAGGCATATATGTACGGAGCAATTTTAGGAGATATTATAGGAAGTCCGTTTGAGTTTGACAGAGGTGATAAAACAAAGAATTTTGATTTGTTTAGTGAAGGCTGTGGCTTTACAGATGATTCTGTTATGACAATAGCAGTTGGAGAAGCTCTCCTGGCAGTCGGACCGGAAGCAGCAGTAAAGAAAATTGAAGATGCGGTAGCATCCAATATGCAGGATTGGGGAAAAAGATATCCACATGCAGGCTATGGTGGATGCTTCAGACATTGGCTTAAAGAAAATAATCCGAAGCCATACGGAAGCTATGGAAATGGTTCAGCCATGAGAGTGTCAGCGGTAGGCTGGCTTTATGATTCGATGGAAAGAACCAGAGAGGTAGCTAGAGCTACAGCGAATGTGACACATAATCATCCAGAAGGTATAAAGGGTGCAGAGTCAACTGCAAGTGCAATATATATGGCAAGGAATGGATCTTCAAAAGAAGAAATCAAAGCTTATATCGAGAGGGAATTTCATTATGATCTGAGTAGAACATTGGATAATATCCGAACCTACTACCATCATGTTGAAAGCTGTCAGGAAACAGTACCAGAGGCAATCATCGCATTTCTGGAATCCAAAGATTTTGAGGATGCCATACGGAATGCAGTATCACTTGGTGGAGATACGGATACGCTTGGTGCTATTACAGGAAGTATTGCAGAAGCATTTTATGGGATCCCAGCTGTGCTGATTGCAGAGTGTAAAAGCCGGATTGATAAGGGACTGATGACGGATGTTCTTGATGAATTTGATCATGTACTTGGCAGGAGCGTGGATACTTATTCAGATGAAGTGGATGAGACACAGGCAAATCAGATGATTGAGGCAGCAATCGACCAGTATTATATTCAGCAGGATAAAAATGGAATGCTGTTATTTGTGGAAGTTATGGTAACAAGAATGCAGCAGGCAGGAGAAGTTATTGTTCCATATATCACGGAAAATCCTTTTATGTCGGAAGAACAGATAAGTAAAGTAAAGGCTGGTGACACGATTTCGCTTGACCATGATGTAAGACTTAAAATAGAGACTGTAAAAGATGCTGATGAAAAAGAATGGATTGGAGTATTTACATCTTCTGAAGAGATGCATAAGGGTTCTGCTGGAAATGTGCAGATGAATCAGTCTATTGAATCAATACTTCGTCTGGCACTTAATTGGGAACAGGTGAATGGAATTGTGATTAATCCGTTTGGTAAGTATATTCAGATGACAAAGAAGATGATAGAGCTTTTAATCAATGGGTATGAATATAATGAGAATGAAAGGAAGAGCAAAGATGATGAGAACAATTAAAGTTACAGGAAAAGGGAAAATAGCAGTAAAGCCGGATAAAATCCGGTTATATGTCAACAAGGAAGAACTTTGCAAAGAATATGAAGATACTCTCCGAAGGTCAACAGAAGATACAGAGCTTCTCAAGGATTTGTTTGAGAAACTTGGTTTTCAGAGAAAAGACCTTAAAACAGTATATTTTAATGTCGATACAGAATATGAAAGCTATCAGGACAGAGATAAGAGCTGGAAGCGAAGATTTAAAGGTTATAAGTATAATCACCATATGAAAATAGAGTTTGCAGCTGATAATAAAAGATTAGGGCAAGTCCTTTACGCTTTGGCTCATAGCTCATTAAGGCCAGAGTTTTCTATTGAGTATACAGTGGCAGATGTAGAAAAATGTAAAAATGAGCTGTTACATAAAGCAATCGAGGATTCCATTCAAAAGGCACAGGTGCTTACAACAGCAGCAAATGTGAAATTGGGTGAAATACAGGCAATTGATTATTCTTGGGGAGAGATAGATTTTGTAACAAAGCCATTGAATGAAATGAGATTAATGGAGTGTACGGAATGTGAAATGAGTGCACCGGGAGCATATGATATAGATATTGAGGCAGACGATATTAATGTTACTGATACGGCAACTGTAATATGGGAAATTGCATAAAGAGGAAGATATAAATAGATTAGACGAAAAGCAAGAGGCACCGTTAAAGTAGGTACCTCTTCTTTTTAGAGAGTTGGCTCTTTTTCTGATACGGGAATTTGCATCTCCGGAGCATTAAGTAGTGCTGTGAAATTCTGTCTAATGATATCCAGTGTTTTCTGCTTTTTCTGCAAGTCCTGTTTTTCCCGGACAGTAGCAGCCTGTTCAGATTCAAGATTTTCTATCCTCTTCTGGATTTTATTAGAGCTTGGGATTTTGGTAACACCGAGATCCTGAAGCTCTTTTTTTAGTGAATCGTGGAGCTGGTATTCTGCCTGATGTTTGGTCCGGTAAGCTTTTGGATTTTTAGCAGATTTGCAATCTTCAATTACCTTACGGCAGAGCCGGTAAGAATCACAGTGTTTCTGAATGACTTTCTGTGTACTCAGCTCATTGTTGATTTGTATTATTCTCTGATCAGCCGCATTAACAGAAGCATCAACATCAGAAAGATGCTGTTGGAAATCTTCATAATTCAGCAGGTTATTTTCGGAAAGATAGTTGAAGGTGCGTGCCGCTTCTTTCAGATTATTCAGTTTTGCCCAGCGTTCAAAGCATTCACGATTGCCTGTTGTGATATAGGTGGAGATATTGATATACAGGCGAGCTTCTCTGGACAAAGGCTTCGGAGTTTTCGTCTTATAACGATTTTTCTCTAAGCGGAGTCGGACATTTTCTTCTGTATAGTAGCTTCCGAGAGATTTCATATAGGTGAAATTTTTCTGCTCAGGTGCCCGGAAGGATAAATTTTTTCCCTGTCGTATTTCATATCCTGCCAACTGCATTTTCTGTAAAAATTCTTCATAATTGATAGAGGACCAGATTGCCTTATCAACCGCAACACGAAGTTTAGCTTTCCAACTGGTGCCACGATGATATTCCATGTTCTCCTTATAACTTTTGCCTTTTTCTCCGGTTGGCATACTGGTGGCAAGTCCATTTTCGTGACAGATACGATTACTGATTCTGCAGAGTTTATGGTAGCTCCGCTTATTGGAAACATACTTGTGATGATCAACAAAACTTGCAGCGTTGAAGATGATGTGATTGTGGATATGATTTTTATCAACATGGGTGCTGATCACGTATTCATATTTTCCTTTCAGTACTTCATCTGCAAATTGCTGCCCTAAGCGATGGGCATTTTCGGCATCAACTTCTCCAGGTTTAAACGACTGAATCAGATGAAATGCCAGGTTATCACCTTTGTCCATTCCATTCTTTTTCGCCATTTCTCTTGTCATGGAAAATTCAAGATCTGCAGTTTCCGGGGAACAGCCAAAACTGGAAACTAACAGTTTTTCATCAGTCTTATCAGGATTCGTAATATAGTCCAGAGCTTTCTTGTCCGTTACTTTAATTGGGAAGATCTTAAGATACGCCATAATTCTTTCACCAGCTCTTTCAATTCTTGCATTTCTTCCGGATACAGATCTCCGGTGCTGTTTACTTTCTTTGCAATCTGATTAATATTCACACCGATCTTATGCATTTCCTCGTATTGTTTCTTTAATGGAGTAGTGTCTGTATTGACAATATAACCGTCGATTGCCATTTTACGAAGGTAAGCTCCCATATTTTTTGTTTTTGATTCAATCATCTTTCTGCGAATCAGCTTCTTTTCTTCCGGGGAAACACAAAACAAAATTTGTATATTTCTTTTTCTCTTTGCCATAGGCAGATTCTCCTTTCATTGGTTCTTCGAAGTAGTGGCTTCTGAGTTTTTAATTTAGGGCAGGGTTCCCTAAATTGTTGGTTTTTCGGAAGTGTATATACACTTCCTGTCCTTGCTATTTACCGGTGGCACAGCCGCCGGAAGAGAGTCTTAAAAAAGAACCCTCTATAAATAAGGTACTGAGAGAAGAAAAAGAGGACATCGAAGCTCAGAAGTATGACGCAAGCATGATTCTGTGGTATAGTAAAATCTGAATGAAAAAGAAGAAAAGAGGTCGAACCGATGTCACGGAAAAACCATAAGATGATAGATGGGAGACTACTGCAAACGAATAAGAAGTATTCCCAGTTAAAAATGAAGCAGAAAGAAAAGATTGCAGAATGGATGTTTCAGGCAACCAGAGATTATTATATGAAAAAATGCACATTTCCGAATGACAAACATCTGGAAGAAGTGGTGGATTCTGTTTATGAAAAAATCGAAGATGCAGAAATCTGGATCCCATATGGGGAGGTCTTCAAGCATTATAAATCCAAACGATCGGATATTAACAAACGTGTCAGAAAATCCCTGAATGAAAAAGATGAGAGTCGGATTGAAAAGGTCTGTTTTATGAATATGTGTATGATTCAGGATGATAAAGGAAATGTTCTGGCTCTGGATAAAGTAAATGATAGCTATACCGGTACAACTTTTCCAGGCGGTCATGTAGAAGCAAATGAGATTTTTCAGAAATCTATGATTCGGGAAGTCTGGGAAGAAACAGGACTTACGATTGAAGCACCGAAGCTTGGAGGATTATATCATTGGCATAAGAGTGGAGTGCATTATGTCATTACCCTGTATAAAGCGGATAAGTTTAGCGGAGAAATGAAGAGTTCTGAAGAAGGAAGAGTTTATTGGATTCCGCTGGAAGAGTTAAAAACAAAAGAACTTGCTACAGGTATGGAACACGTTTTGCAGATTCTGGAATCAGAGCAGGTAGATGAGTGCTATATGCATCTGGAATCAGATGGATATGTGGGAGATTTGTATTAAAGAATTTTATGAGAAATGGCTGTCTGATCATTGGAGATTAGACAGTCATTCTTTATAAGATACATCATTCATCTATTCTGATTTTTGCTGTTCACTTTTAGAAGTGAAAATAATATATTTGGCACGTTGCAAAATTGAAATAACTGCATCAATGCTTTCTGGATTGGAAAAGCTCATGATAAAAGGTTCCTCTTCAAATTCCATGGGTTCGAATCCAGGAATCTGATTTGGATTCTTAATTATATGGATGGGACGTGCACTCTGGTTATAAAATGCCAGCTGTGCGGAATCAGTAGTGTTTCCGATGACACCAATACCTACGTCACCTTTTCCAAAATCTATTCTACGTTTATTTAAGTTAATCATATTCAAAACGCTCCTTTTTCAAAAATAGTATGTTTAGTAATTTTCTATTATTCCAGAAGTAGGGATATCTTTTAAAAAGTCACTGTTGGAAGTAATCGGAGAATCTACAATCTGAACGCCGCTTCGTTTCATCATTCGGAATTTGAAATCAAGAAGTTCCGGTGGAACTTTCAGTTCTGCGGCAGCCTGGAAAAAGGACATATCAGCGTTAAGCATCTCCAGGACATCTTCATCTTCCAGAAGATAATCAGCGGCAAAGCAATTCGCTTCATATTCACATTGTGACACTCCATCGAATAATTCAAAATCATGAAAACACTTGATCTGAAGGGGTTTCTGATGAAGGAGTGCGTGACCGATCTCGTGGATCAGGATAATCTGCTGTATGATTTCCGGTAGGTCGCAGTTAATGACGATGCAGGTCTTTCGACATTCCCGCATACAGAAGCCTTTGCAACAGTTTGGATCAGTTCCAAGCGGAAGCTTTTTAACAATAATATGCATAGCGGCTGCAAGGCGGTACGGATCACTTTCCTGATATTTTGCTTTTACTTTATTAACAGTGTCTCTTATACATTTTGAACTCATAAAAACACCTCGATATTTCATAAGATAGTTTGCTGCAAGTATAGAGTAGCAAAAGTGCTGTACGAAAATACGGACACCTATGAATCACTTTCCATTTCAGTGTTTTTCTTTTTCCGTCCAAATGTCTTTTTGGCTTCCATCTTACAGGAAAGATATGCTTTGGTTACAGCCTGATAGAAAGCATCTTTTGCTTCTTCGTCGAGTTCGCCACCAGCAAAAAGAGCACGGTTGGCTTCGAGAATCTCATTGATGTCCCTGGCTCCTTTTTCACCAAGCTGTCCATTGACTTCATCAATATAATCCATTTTTTCAATTCCGTAAGAAGGATCTGTGATCTCATCATGTTTCAAATAATCGTAAGAGACATTCAATGCATGAGCGAGCTTTCTCATAGTAGAGATTCGTGCGATGGTGCCGGAACTTTCATAAGCTGCGATCGCACGCTGGGATACGCCGACCAGTTCTGCAAGTTCTTTTTGTGTCAGATGATTTTGTTCTCGTTGATATTTAATCTTGTCTGAAAAATTCATAGTGGGATCCTTTCCAAGTTTTTGAAATCGTAACTTCATCAACTTTATAAAAACTATTGACAGAGTTCATTATCACGTATAAAATACAAACAAATGTTCGTGAAGTTAGTAGAAATTATAATCTATAAACTTCACAAAGTCAATATGAAGCAAAGAACTTTTATTATGATTTTTAAGACTGGTAGGTGAATGTTATGAGCAGGACAATTCTTCATTCAGATATGAATTGCTTTTACGCAAGTGTTGAGATGCTGCATCATCCAGAACTTGCCGGGAAGCCGATGGCAGTCGGTGGTGATCCGGAAGCAAGACATGGAATTGTGCTGACTGCAAACTATATTGCGAAGCGAGCCGGAGTAAAAACAGGCATGGCATTGTGGCAGGCAAGACAGGTTTGCCCAGAAATAATCTTTGTACCGCCTCGCATGGATCTTTATTTGAGGTTTTCCAGAATGGCACAGGAGATTTACAGTGAATACACAGATCAGAGAGAACCATTTGGGATTGATGAAAGCTGGCTGGATGTGACCGCCAGTACTTCTATCAAGGGAGACGGAATGAAGATTGCAAAAGAGATCAGCAGTCGGATTAAATATGAACTGGGGGTTACCGTAAGTATTGGTGTTTCCTGGAATAAGATATTTGCAAAGCTCGGTTCTGATTATAAAAAGCCGGATGCCATTACAGAGTTTTCCAAAGACAATTACAAGGATATTGCATGGAAACTTCCAGTAGGTGATTTACTCATGGTCGGAAGAAGCACTGAACGGACGATGAAGAAACTTGGCATTTGTACAATCGGAGATCTGGCAGGAGCAGAACCTTCTATATTAGAAACATATCTTGGAAAGATGGGATTGGTACTTCATACCTTTGCAAATGGATGGGATGAAACTCCAGTTTTGGTAGAAGGATATAAAGTACCGATCAAGTCTATCGGGAACAGTACAACAACGCCAAGAGATCTTGTTAGTGAATTGGACGTGAAGATTATTTTGATGGCTCTTTCAGAAAGTGTAGGAGCCAGGCTTCGTGAAAATGGTTTTCAATGCAGGACAGTAGAAATCTCGATTCGGGATAATGGATTGTATCATTTCACGAGACAGTGCAAGTTGGACAGGGCAAGTAATCTTACAGAAGAAATTGCCAGAACTGCATTTGAGTTATTCCAGAAAAACTATAATTGGGAACATCCAATTCGTAGTCTTGGTGTTCGAGGATGTGATCTGGTATCAGAAGAGATGCCGTATCAGCTTGATTTATTTATGGATGAAACGAAGAGAGAAAAAATCAAAAAGATGGACCAGGTGGTAGATGAGATCCGTGGAAGGTTTGGTTATCAGAGTATTCAGAGAGCATTTATGTATCAGGATAAGATACTGGCACAGCTGAATGCTAAGGAACATACGGTTCATCCACAGGCATATTTTCATGGATAGGAGAGAGCAGGTGTTTTGTAATGACAGCTAAAGTGTATGTAGATGTCCTGGCAGTATTCAGCCGGGAAGGAGAATTGATCCCTACAGCGTTTGTCTGGGAAGATGGACGTAAGTATGCGATTGATAAGGTTTCAAAACCGGAGCGTTGTGCCAGCCGAAAAGCTGGCGGAACCGGATATCGTTATACCTGTCAGGTGGGTGGAAAAATCTGTCATCTGACTTATGAAGAAAATTATAAATGGTTTATGGAACGTAAATAACGGCGTCCTAAAAGGGAGCCCTGAATCAGGTAATGCCAGTTAGCTAAAATTAGAAAACAGGACTGCTCTTAATGCATATATCATTTACAGCAGCTTCAGAATATAAGTCCCGCTATCTGAAAGGATTCCTACTTGATAA
>NZ_JBBMEK010000064.1:0-13699 GCF_040096555.1 Coprococcus intestinihominis
GAGAACATAAAAGTAGTTTGTAAACGTTTCTTGGATAGTGGCATGACACCAGAGCAAGTGGCAGAAAGAATGGATGTACCAATGAAATTCGTAAATGCTTGTATACGCTAAAGTTCAATTTATAGGAAAAGTAACTTTGAAGTTGGAGATGTGTAAGGATGATTGAGATATGTTCAAATTGTGGGAATTACGAATGGGACAAAGAAATAATTGAAAATAAACTTCGTTGCCCGAAATGCGGTGCGGAATGGGAGTTTAAATCCTTGCCGTTACTTATTCTGACAGGGTGCAGCGGAGTAGGCAAAACTACTACGGCGATTGAGATTATGAGGAGAAAAGTTGATTTTGTAGTATTGGATGCTGATATTTTCACAGGCTTTATAAACTGGGATGATGAGGAATCCTGTAATAAATGGGTTGAAATTATTGCTAATATTTCAAAGGATATTATACAGTCAGGGACACTGGTTTTGTGGACGATGGCGGGATGCCTTGACCGTTTTCCGAAAGTATACAACAGTCGGTATTTTAGTGAGATTATTTGTTTGGCGTTAGTTACGGATGAAGATTCTTTGAGACAACGTATGCAAGAGGGCAGAGGAATAACGGACGAGAACTGGATTAATAGTTCATGCGATTATAATCGTTATTTTATGGAACATACTCAGGTGGGGGATACCAAGTACGAGTTGCTGGATATATCAATGAAATCGCCCAAAGAAGTGGCTGATGATGTGATAAATTGGGTGCATGGAAAGGTTTTTGTGTAAAAACGAAATCAAGAGTTTGGACGAAAGCGATAGGTTAAGCAGATAATGGAATATTTATATTGTAAAGATGATAATTTTCAGGATTTTGCAAGTGGTCGGGTTCTTTATGGAGGAAAAGGAATACCGAATTTCCCGATTCGATTGTTGCTTGAAATTTACGGTCGGGCACTGGAGCGTTCGAATAAAAAAGAGGATTTAGTCATATATGACCCTTGTTGTGGGGGAGGCTATTCCCTTACAATTCTTGGATATTTTCAAAATAAGTATATCAGAAAAATATATGGTAGTGATATTGATGAAGATATGGTAGCTCATGCAAAGAAAAATATATCCTTACTTACTGATGTTGCTTTGAAAAAGAGAAAAGCAGAGATAGAGGAACTTTACAATTCTTATGGTAAGGAATCTCATAAGGAGGCATTAGATAGTTGCGATAAATTAAGCATTATGCTGGGGAATGATATATCGACAGAGATTTTCCAAGCGGATTGTACGATGCCTTTGCCGGAAATATTGCCTGATATAATTATTACGGATGTTCCATACGGAAATTTGGTGGAATGGGAACAAGGTAAGAATTCCATGGATGCTATGTTGGAACAGTTATGGAGAATTTCGCATGAAAATACAATTTTAGCTGTATGCATGGATAAAAAGCAGAAAATCAATTGTGAGAAATGGGAAAGGCTAGAAAAGCAAAACATTGGGAAACGAAAATTTGAAATTTACAAAAAGTAAGAATTTTGAAAAGCCTGACTATGTAAATGAGGCAATGGAAACTTTGAATTTGCGCTTCTATAAGGTGGAATGTGTTGACACAATAAATACAGTATGATAGTATTATCATTAGAAAAAAGGATGGCACATTTCGTGTAAGGTGAGGAAATGATTAATAGATAATTTAATTTAAGTAAGACACATATAGTTATTGAGCCTGTAGAAAATAGGTTTATTTTTGTGTACGCTTAAGTTGGATTATCGCAAGAGGCATTTCCTTTGCTTTTCCTTAGGGAAAGGAATAAAGGTCTATTTGGCGAGTCTATTTTTGCGTATGCAAAAAAGGCTCGTTTTTGTGTGTACAAAAATAATTGACTCGTGTTTCGAAAAGGAGGAACTTTATGTTACAGATAAAGAAATTAAATTTAACACATAAAAAAGACCTGAGAGTAATTCTTGATGATTTCAACCTTGTGCTAAATGATGGAGATAAAGCAGTTATCATTGGAGAAGAAGGGAACGGAAAATCAACATTAATGAAGTGGATATATGATCCATCGCTTATAGAAAACTATATAGAAGCGGATGGGGAAAGAGTAATGGGAAACGAACGTTTTGGTTACCTTCCGCAAGAGATGCCCGATGAAGATAAGAAAAAAACCGTATACGAGTATTTTTCTGAGGAAGAAATATTCTGGGAGAAAACGCCAAAAGAACTGTCTGTTACTGCAGGAAAATTTGGAATAAAAAATGATTTTTTCTACAGTAGTCAGATGATGGGGAGCCTTTCAGGAGGAGAAAAAGTCAAGGTACAACTCATGCGGCTTTTTATTCGCGATGTTTCTGTGCTATTGTTAGACGAACCTTCAAATGATATTGACATTGCGACGCTTACATTACTGGAAAAAACCATAAATGAATGGAAACATATTGTGCTTTTTATTTCACACGATGAAACATTGATAGAGCGTACCGCCAACATGGTAATACATATCGAGCAGATTAAGCGAAAAACAGAAGCGAGATATACCGTGGCCAAGCTTCCCTATAGAAACTATGTGGAGGAACGGCTTCATAAATTTGAACTTCAAGAACAGAGGGCACTATGTGACCGTAGGGAAAAAAAGATTCGAGATGAGAAATATCAAAGAGTGTCTCAGAGTGTGCAAAGCGCATTAGCAAATTGTTCCAGACAAGCGCCGTCGGTGGCAAAGAATTTGAAGGACAAAATGCACACAGTTAAGGCTATGGGGCGAAGATTTGAAAGAGAAGACGAAAATATGACGCAAATGCCGGAGCAGGAAGAAGCAATCTTTTTTAAATTAGGAGATAAAAACGCATACATTCCAACAGGGAAAACGGTCATAGAATATGAACTTTCAAAGCTAATGACTCCAGAAGGCGAAAGAATTTTGGCAGAAGGAATTTATTTGAAAATAAAAGGATCAGAGAAAATCTGTATTATAGGAGCCAACGGGGCAGGAAAAACGACTCTTCTAAAAAAGATAGCGGAAGAACTTATGAATCGGAATGATATTAAAGCAGAATATATGCCCCAAAATTATGAAGATTTGTTGGAGCTATCTGTTACACCGGTTGATTACCTTGATAAAACAGGAGATAAAGAAGAGCGTACAAGAATTAGAACATACCTAGGTTCACTTAAATACACGCCAGATGAAATGGAGCATCCTATTCGGGAGTTGTCTGGTGGACAAAAGGCGAAAGTGCTTCTTTTGAGGATGAGTTTAAGTGGTGCGAATGTTCTTATTCTGGATGAGCCTACAAGAAATTTTTCACCATTATCCGGCCCGGTAATAAGAAAAATGCTCCGAGAATTTCCAGGGGCTGTCATTAGCATTTCTCACGATAGAAAGTACATTGAAGAGGTGTGTGATAAAATATATCAGCTAAATCCTAATGGATTACAGTTAATTAGTGAGTGATAAAAAAGATGAAAGACTGACAACTTCCAGTTTGAACCGCCTTTGTATTACTCTCCCGTGAGCAGATTTCATCTGCCCATGGGAGTACTTTTATGCATTAATGGTAACTGCCCTTACAACTGCCATGATACAAAAAATTCAGACCTGCCGAAAGAATAAGCCACCAGCTTAGCACATTAATATCTACCGGAATCAGTGAAACAGATAACATTGACAATGTAACACTGATAACACAAAGTGCTACGGACACAGCCTTTCTAAGTTCTGCAACACCAGTGTTTTTGTAATATTGCCATCGGTCATCACACTTTTCTGTAATCCTGTCAAATGCTATTTTCGCAAGTACAAATACACCTGCCGCAATCCCAACAGACACTAAAGCAATAATACCAACTGCCACATAGGAATGGACATACTGAGCCAGATATTCATAGCACCACTGATACACCCTACAAAGCAAATTTGAAATGTTCATCACATTCCTGCCACGATTCAGAAACCAATCAGGTATGGTGGCAACTACATCTTTGTTGACAAAAAAGATATAACCAGTTTGAACAATGCTGATAAAAGCAATTACCCATGTCCATACGCCAAGTGTAGCGGTTTGCGTTCGCAACTTTTCCTGTAACTGTATTTGCATATCTGCTTTTACTTGCTTGCGGATATGCTTAGCTTCAACGGAAATATGATTGTTAAAATCAGCTTCCAATGCCTTCGCTTTCATTAAGACAACATTAGCGTTCTCTGCCTTTTTCTCGGCTTCTGCGAAGATTCTCTGAGCCTTCTCTTTCTCTGCCAGCACCTGCTGATTTTCCTTTTTCAACTTCTCGTTCTCCACCAGTACCAAATCGCTCTCTGCTAATCTGGCGATATGAGCGTTCAAGTTCTGATTCTCTTGCGCTATTGCGTCCAGAGTTGATTGCATGGATTGTATCTGCGATTTCAGCTTTTGCCTGTCGGATAAATGCGTCTGTATCTGATTCTCCAACTGATTTATCCGATGACGGTAAGTTTCGTTCTCCTCCATAAGTGTCTCCGACAGACTCAACAAGTCGTCTTCGTTCTTTAAGTTTTCTGATTCGTTCATCTCGTTCCCTCGCTTTCTCTTTTACTCTTTGCATAATTTCTGCAATTGCTGATTCTGTGTTTGCAATCGCAGATTCTGTCCGGCTAATTCCTGATTCTCTGCCGACAGCTTGGCATTCTCTTCGTTCAATTTCTTCAGCAATTCGTCCTGCTTCTGAATCGTATTCCGAAGAAAATCCAACTCCTTCTGCTGTTCCTCCATGATGTCCAGCATCTCTTCCTGTGAGGAAAAAATCTTCATGATTTCCTCCAAGGTATCCTGCAATTCGTTCATATAAAAAACGTCCTTTCTCTATAATGGTCTGTTGTAATTCACGGACTGTCTGTAACCATTTTGTCTTAAGTGAATTGATAGCTTTTACAATCCGGTTGTATTCGCACCGATTAGAAACAAAGCCTGCCTTCTCCATCTTGCGGGCACGATACCCTTCGTGGATGGTAGGCTCTAAATCCAGCTCCTGCCGTTTGTAACTTCTGTGGTCAATCTGCTGTTCCAAAGACAGATATTCGTTACAGATATCTGCCCATGATTTTCTCCAGATTTCTGCTTTACTGTGTTCGTTCCAGTCATTTGGTTCTACAGTAATGCGTTTCCAAAGCTTTTCATTCCGTTTACCAAGCTTCTGCTCTCCGGTAGCAGGGTCAATGAGTGGAATGCGGTTTCCGTCTTCATCAAGGGCATAAATCTTCTTTTCCTTCTGTGCCCATGTGCCATCGGGTTTGATGCCACGCATGGTCAGCATAATGTGAGCATGGGGGTTGCCATCACCCTTATCATGCAATGCCCAGTCGGCACACATGCCAACGGAAACAAAATTATCCTGCACATACCTTCTTACAATTTCAATCTGACATTCCCTTGAAAGCTCCTTTGGAAGTGCCACTTCTATCTCTCTCGCAAGCTGTGCGTTGGATTTCTTTTCTGCCTTTTCCACCGCATTCCATAATACATTCCGGTCAGCATATTCCGGCGGAGCATGTGCCGGAAGTGCAACTTCTGTAAATACAACTCCACGCTTTTTCGTAAAGTCATGAACAAGACCTGTGCGGTCATCCATGAGCTTTTCGCCGGAGCGGTAGGCAGAAGAAGCAACTGCCGATTTTCCATCACTCCTGCTAATGATTTTGATACTGCAATGATAAATTGACATAGTGCATATCCTCCTTCGTTAAAAGTGCATATTCTTATGTGGAAGAACGCCGGAGGGGTTCTTCCTATGGGAAGCAGACCGTTCCGAAAGTTTATCTTTTAAAACCCAGATGCTTCCCATAAGCCTCGCAGAGCGCGCGCAATAGACAGGCTCTGCCTGTCTATAAGTGCGCCCTTCTCCCTAAAAAGAGAAGGGAATCAGGAAACTCCTGACTCCCCAACTTCCTCTTTTTTCATATCTGTATCCGGACCTTTTTGCATTGCTTTGGAGAAAAATTTCCCGTTGGCTTCCTGCTTATTTAGAAATGCAATCAGCTTAGGGATTTCTTCCAGCTCAATACATCTTCCAAGAACTGACTCCACCGCCGCACCAATTTCAATCAGACGGTGGGTACGGATTTTCCGTTCTTCCTCCTTCTTTCGTTTCTCCAGCTGCTTCTTTTGTGCCTCATAACGCTTCAGTTCCTGTGCCAGCTTCTCGATCCTTAAATCCTTCTCCTGGATTCTTTCTTCATAGGTTTTGGTTGATTTACCCATACAAAACTCCTTCCTGCTGATGAAATATCAGCTTAAAAACAATTGATTTGTGCAACAATTACTCTGCATCCGGTATACCCTGCTTCCGGTTGGCAATATCATTTGCCATCAGATGCAAAAGCTTATCCTCAAAGGTAGCTGTAGTATTCTCTGCGAAAAACACATTTACCTTATAGGTGGTCTGTCCTTTTCTTTTGGTAAAAGAGGACATCGCCTGCTCTTTACTTGCTGTCTGCTCCATAATTATTTCACCTCCTCCTTGAAATGTGAACATATGTTTGCTATAATCAAAGTATCTTTGACGGACTGCGACAACGGATAAGACAAATCTTCATAAAATCCGGCTCCTTTCTTATGGTATTAAGTAATCTTTTTTCGATAAATAAGATTACTTCCTCACCTATAGGAGAAATGCAGTCCCAAAACGGAACTGTTTTTTATAAAAGTTTTGAAAATATTTTTTGAAAGGTGGTGAATCCCTGTTGAAGGAATGTACAAATGATTATTTTGAAGAAGACATGCCGGAAGATGACCTGACGGATGCCCTTGAACGGGAGAATGCCGCTATTCTTGAAATAGAACTTGAGATGGAAAATGAGCCGAAAGTATCAGGGATACCGGAAGCATCAACAAGAAACAAGCTGAAACGTGAACTGGAACAGGAAGCACTGACACGTCTTGAGGATTCTGCCAGAACCGAGGAGGAATTTGCAAATGTGGTTACATGGTGGAACAGGTTTGATGCCAACCGGGAACGTAAGGAACGCTACCATGAAATAGGAAGATCGGATGTTCCCCTTGAATGGGGAATGTCACCGGATGAGATTGTAATTCCTGCTCCCATCCGGCATGTTTTCTGGAAGCAGATACTGAAAGGGGATTTCCTTGATGCCATTTATGACTGCCCCTTTGAAATACATGAGCTGGTAACAGACGAGGATATTTCTAAAGCAATCTTTGCGTTAAAAGATGTACAGAAGGAGCTTTTATATCAGCTTGCCATTAAGGGATACTCCTGCCAGTTAATTGCAGCATGTAGAGAGCAGACCGACAGAAATATCCGAAAAATCCGTGACACCATGTTAAAAAAGCTTCGTAAATCCTTTATGCAGGCACTACAAAACAGAGTGGATAATCACATTTCCCTTACGAAGACGGAGCAGATTTTTTATGATACCTATCGGTCACTGATTACGGATAAAAAGAATAAGAAAACGAAAGAAATCACAAATACCATTTGACCTTGTAGGACATGCTTGGTATGATAGTAATATATTTTCCAATGATACAGATTACATTTTAGAGCAGACAGATTGGAGGCTTTTATGAGTAACCTATTTAAGAGAACCAGCTCCAACTGGGCACGTTATGACAAATATGAATGGAAGGAAGATAAAGAAGGTACGTTGTACATCACACCTTCACCGGATGCGAAAGTGTCTCTTTATAATCCGCTAAAGGATTCGGAGCAGATTGTATTAAAGGCGGTAAACCTTGGATTGATGTGCATGGACAAAAATAATACACAGGAACGTTTGCAGAGTGCCATTATGGATTTTGTTACCTGTTACGGACTGCTTGGATTTATGACAGCACTTCCTACCACACCGGACTTTATTACCTACCATGCGGTATATTTGCCGAAGAACCATTTCATCAAAGAGGAAAGCATGACTACGGAAAAATATCTTTCTTACTTCTTTCCCTTTGATAAGATTGATTTTGTAAAAAAAGGGATGGAATCTTCATGGAGTACGGACGATGTGCAGATGATGGCACTGATTATGACCATGAAAAACAAATCGCAGGCAGTAATGATGAGTTTCCAGAAAGAATATGCAGAACGGTATGACTGGCTTGTGACTTTATTTAAAGACTGGGCATTTACCTTTATGTCAAGCTTTCTCTACTATCAGGACTTTGACATGCTGGATGATATGCAAAAACAGCTTTACCGTCAGGGCATGGCGGCATTTGGCGGTATTGCACCAACCTATCACATAGAGCTGCTTGACCGACCTACCATTGTCTGGGATTTCCACTCCCTCTTACTTGGTGTGCAGATGATGTTTTCCTTTATGCTTACCGATGAAAAATCCACACTCCGGGTATGTAAGCATTGTGGCAATGCTTTTATTGCCAACAGACCAAACAGCGTATTCTGCAGCGGCAAATGCAAGAACCAGTATAATGTGTATAAGAGCCGGGCGAAGGATAAAGAATAAAGAAAGGACGGCTGATTTATGGAAAAACTCAATGTCGATGGTACTGAAATACAGGTATTACAGATTGAAGAAGATGATTATATTTCTTTAACAGATATGGTGCGAAAAATTGATAACGGACCGGCATTGATTGAGAAGTGGCTTCGTAATAAAAATACAATAGAATTTCTTGGTATATGGGAAGAAATGTATAACGAAGATTTTGATATCCATGCATATGAAGAAATTATGCAGGAAGCTGGTCTGAATCGTTTCATTATGTCGGTTAAGCAATGGGTAACCAGAACCAATTCAAAAGGTATCATAGCTAAAGCTGGACGATATGGTGGAACATACGCATACAAGGATATTGCATTTGAGTTTGCAAGTTGGGTATCTCCTCAGTTTAAGCTGTATCTGATTAAGGAATTTGAACGGTTAAAAAAGAAAGAACAAGCTTTACTTGGCTGGAGTGCGAAAAGAGAGCTGGCAAAAATCAATTACCGAATACATACAGATGCCATAAAAACAAATCTGATTCCAGCTGAGCTTACACCACAGCAGACCTCTGTAATCTATGCATCCGAAGCAGATGTATTAAATATGGCATTGTTTGGTATGACTGCCAAGCAGTGGCGTGAAGAACATCCTGACAAAAAGGGGAATATCAGAGATTATGCTAGCATTAATGAATTGATTTGTCTTTCCAACATGGAAAATATCAATGCAGTTTTGATTGAAGACGGATTAAGTCAGAAAGAACGTCTGATAAAATTAAATAAGATTGCCATACATCAAATGTCCATTTTGGAAGAACAAAATCCAAAGGTATTGAAGTAATTCAATTGCATTTTTCTAATTCCCCCGAATTCGGGGGAATTAAAATTTATAAGTTTTACAAAACAGTTCCGATTTTCTTTCGGATTTCTCCTATTAGTGAGACAATAATTATTTTTACACAAACCAGCTTATTCGTGGTAGAATAAAACCACAGATAAGCTGGTTGTTTGTTTTGAAAGGAGAATCTTATGAAAACAAAACAACCGGAACTTAACAAAATCACTGCACTCTACGAGAGATTATCCCGTGATGATGAACTGAGTGGTGACAGCAACAGTATTATAAATCAGAAGAAAATGTTGGAGAAATTTGCAACCGAGCAGGGATTTGTCAACCTACGTCACTATACGGATGATGGCTGGTCGGGAACCAATTTTGACAGACCTGACTGGAAGCGTATGCTTGCGGATATTGAAGATGGCACTGTAGGATGCGTTATCGTAAAGGATATGAGCCGTATCGGACGTAATTACCTTGAAGTAGGCTTTTATACGGAAGTGCTGTTTCGAAAGAAAAATGTGCGATTTATTGCCATTTCCAACAATGTGGACAGTGCTCTAAACGATGGCAGTAACGAATTTGCCCCATTTCTTAACATTATGAATGAGTGGTATGTACGTGATACCAGCCGGAAAATCAAATCCGTACTTCATAATAAGGGAATGGATGGAAAACATCTGACAAGCAACGCAATTTACGGGTACAAGAAAGACCCTGATGACCCAGACCATTGGATTATTGATGAAGAGGCTGCCACAGTGGTAAGACGTATTTATCAGCTTATCATTGAGGGAAACGGACCGATGCAGGTGGCAAGGATTCTGAAGGATGAAAAGGTTGAAAGACCTTCCTATTATCTTGCAAAGCAGGGACTTGGAACCTGTCGGGGAAGCTGTGACATGAACAGACCATTCACTTGGACTGCTTCTACGATTTCAGACCTTGTAAGAAAACCTGAATATATGGGGCATACAGTAAATTTCCGTACCAAAAAGGAATCCTACAAGGATAAACATTCTGTGCATAATTCACCGGAGGACTGGGTTATCTTTGAGAATACTCAGGAAGCGATTGTGGACGAAGAAACATGGCTTACTGTTCAGAAAATCCGTGAAACCAAGCACCGTCCCACCAAGAAAGGTGACATCAATCCTCTGACCGGACTGGTATATTGTGCTGACTGCGGTGCTAAGATGTTCAACCACCGCACCGGCGGTTATGAAAAGAGGGATAAGGATGGTAATCCTACCGGAAAGTACACCAATGCACAGGACAATTACACCTGCTCCACCTACAGTAAGGCAAAGAGCAAGTTTGAAAACAGATGCACACAGCATCATGTCCGCACGGATGTTATCAGGGATTTGCTTTTGGAAGTTATTAAAGCTACCAGCACTTATGTGATGGAGCATGAATCCGAGTTTATCGAAAAGGTTCGCAGTGCTACGGAGCTTCAACAGGAAAGCGAAGCCAAAGCACTGAAAAAACGTCTTTCCAGAGAGCAGAAACGTATCAAAGAATTAAATACCCTCATTAAGAAAATCTATGAGGACAATGTAAATGGGAAGCTAAGTGACAAGCGGTTTGAAATGCTTTTGGCTGACTACGAAACGGAACAAAATGAATTGGAATTATCAGTAGATGCTTTAGAAAAGACTTTTAATGACTATCAGGAGAATGCTGATAATGTAGATAAGTTTATTGAACTTGTACACCGATACACAGATTTCACAGAACTTACTACTCCTATGATTCATGAGTTTGTTGATAAAATCGTGGTACACGAAGCAGACAAATCAACCGGTGACAGAATTCAGCAGATTGATATTTATCTCAAGTATGTGGGTAAGCTGGATGTTCCGATGCCGGAGCTTACACCTGAACAGATAAAAGAAGAAGACCGCAAACGCCGTAAGCGTGCATGGAACCGTACTTATATGCGTCGCAAATATGAGCGTGAAAAGGCGGAACGTGAGGCAAAAGAAAAAGGGTTATCTGAGGCAGTCAGATAGACTGTCCCAGAAATAACCCTGTGAAAGTGAAACATGGGAATGGCGGAGATCATGAAGTCGTATCCGCTTTACACCAGACCGCTCGATTCCGGTAGCCATACAATGTTCCATATGCGATTTGGTAAACCGAAAAAGTCTTTCCTTTTTCATAATTCCATACAAATGACTGCAATACTCCCTAAATTCCTCTGCAAGAAAATCCGGCATCGTAATCACACGGATACTCTTTGGAGTTTTCGGCTGCGTGATCATATCCTTTCCTTTCAGTCTCTGATAAGATTTATTGATTGATATGGTTTTCTCTTCAAGATTGATGTCATTATAAGTAAGTGCAAGCAATTCACCGATACGCATTCCGGTCCAGTACAACAAAAGAAACGCCATTCTTGTCTCCGGCTTATCACTTACTGTTTCCAGAAAAGCATTGAACTCTTCCTGCATCCAGAAGTCCTTCGGTTCTCCTTTACTCTTGCCAATCGCTCCTGCCTTCCTGCAGGGATTATCCTGCAGGTTATAATACCGCATTGCATAATTGAAGATTGCAGTCAGCTGGCAGTTCACTGTTTTCAGATAAGTAGGAGAATATCCTTTTCCATTCTTATCCTTATACGTCAGCAACTCATTCTGCCATGCACGGACGTCTGCCACCGTAATTTCACTGAGAATCTTCTTTTCAAAATAAGGCTTGATTTTCAGGTCAATAATATATCGCTTCGTGTACATAGTGTTTTCTCTGAGACGGACATCCATATCTTTGTAATAAATCTCCAGAAAATTTCCAAATTCAATATCCACACCCTGGCTCTGCTGTTGCAGGAAATCTCTTTCCCATTCCTTAGCTTCACCCTTGGTCCTGAATCCTCTTTTCTGTTTTCTTTTCCGATTTCCCTGCCAGTCTTTGTAATAGACCTGTACTTTCCAGTTTTTTCCTTCTTTGTAAACCCCCATTGCTAATCCTCGACTTTCATGCCATAAATCTTTTCTGCCAGGAATTTCGTAGAGATTTTTCCAGCTACTACAATATAGCCTTTTGCCTTCAATTCTTTGTTGTATTCTCGCATCAGACTATATGCATAAGTTTTTGAAACTCCAAGAATTGCACACACATCATCCACATCCATATACATTTTTTCCTGCATCATACTCATACCGCTTTATCCTCCTTCAAATACTGCTCAACATGTTCCAGACCATAGATCTTGTCCTCTACATAGCGGGTTGGCACCCGACCGAGAATCACATAATAGTTCTTGCTTGCCAGATCGGCATTCATTCTTTCCACTACCCGGTAAGCAAACGAAACTGATAATCCAAAGAGTTCTGCAATGTCTTCCACTGATAAATACATTTTTCTCTTACGCATGAAACCATTCCTTTCCCTCTTCCTGTGGAATCTCACAAGTATCTTCTACTCCGTAGAAACGCTTCACAAAATACTTTGTCGGAACTTTTCCTCTAAGCGTCAGGTAGCCCTGTTCTTCCAGTTCCTTGTTCAGATTTCCGATGATTTCATAAG
This sequence comes from Coprococcus intestinihominis, assembly GCF_040096555.1. Classification (NCBI taxonomy): domain Bacteria; kingdom Bacillati; phylum Bacillota; class Clostridia; order Lachnospirales; family Lachnospiraceae; genus Coprococcus; species Coprococcus intestinihominis. The sequence goes on from NZ_JBBMEK010000064.1 coordinate 12,782, forward strand.
CCGATGTCTGTTTTACTTCCAGAAGTTCACATATATCGGCTGCCTTTAAAAATAATTTATTCTGCATAATCAGTACCTCCTGTGTTTTGAATATTTATCTCTTCATATACTCTGTACTGGCAGATGCAAAATCGGACATCATTTTCCGAAATTTATCAAATTTTCTTGTTTTTTAATTCTCCATCAGTGTGATTACTGTGTCATGGAGTTTAAGCTCATCGAAAGTAAAGAACCTTTCTGTGGTATCTGTTTTCTAAATGCAGGCAACAAAAAAACAGTCTGCCTTGACGAAAATCACTTCAATCAAAACAAACTGTTCTTCATATTTACTCTAATTTTATTTTATGAGAATAACCGATTTCACGAAATTTGCAGGTGAATCTGGAATATAAACAAGAGAAAAAAATAATTTTTAAACTCCATTTGCACTCCATTTGGTCTTTTCGACACCCCGCAAAGCCTTTATTTATGGGCTTTTCCGCGATTTTTCAAGCTACTCAAACTCGATGGTCGCCGGAGGCTTTCCTGTGCAATCGTACATAACTCTGTTAACACCTTTTACTTCATTAACAATACGATTTGTAACCTTTGCAAGTACTTCCCATGGGAGCTGTGCAGCTTCTGCTGTCATGAAGTCACTTGTGTTGACCGCACGAAGTGCAATCGCATAATCATAGGTTCTGAAGTCACCCATGACACCGACAGAACGCATATTGGTCAGTGCTGCAAAGTACTGTCCAAGACCTTTGTCAATGCCTGCCTTGGCAATTTCTTCGCGGTAAATGTAATCTGCTTCCTGTACGATCTTAACTTTCTCTTCGGTAACTTCGCCGATGATACGGATACCAAGGCCAGGGCCAGGGAATGGCTGACGGTATACAAGGTACTCAGGAATACCAAGTTCCAGACCTGCTTTGC
>NZ_JBBMEK010000065.1:0-13563 GCF_040096555.1 Coprococcus intestinihominis
CAGAACCAGCCGAAGATGCACCTGAAGACGAGCCAGAGGAAGACGATCATTCCGGAGCTGAAGCCGCAGAAGAAGAATAATCATTTTCCCGGCAGCTTTCAGACTGAGGAATATATTAATCACACTGCTGCTTCGGCACCAGTTTAATAAAGGAGATTTCAACAATGAGTACAGAAGAAAAAGAATTAGAAGTAACATCCACAGAAGCACCTAAGAAACCTGCAAGAAAACCTCGTAAGCCGGTTGATCCTGCTGTATGGGAAGAATTAAAGGCTATGCAGGAAAGCGGTGAAGTTCTGACAGTTAAGATCAATGCTGCTGTCAATGCCGGTGTGATCTCTTATGTAAAGGGTGTTCGCGGATTTATTCCTGCTTCTTTATTATCCATCGCTTATGTCGAAGATTTAAACGAATGGGTTGATAAATCTATCGAAGTTAAGGTTATTACTGTCGATCCAGAAGAGAAACGTCTTGTTCTCTCAGGCAAAGCTGTAGAACAGGAAAAGGCAGCTGCTGAAAGAGCTGCTAAGATGGATGCTGTCAATGTTGGTGACATCTACGACGGTAAAGTTGAAAGAATCACTTCTTTCGGCGCTTTTGTAGGCTTTGCTGATGGCTTATCCGGTCTTGTTCACATCTCTCAGATGGCTAACAAGCATATCGAATCCCCGAACGAAGTTGTCAAAGTCGGTGACGAAGTTAAGGTTAAGGTTATCGGCAAGAAAGATGGCAAGATCAGCCTCAGCATGAAAGCTGCTCTTGATGCAGATGCAGAAGTAGTTGATAACAGAGAACCTGCTTTCAACTACAAAGAAGAAGGTCAGGCAGCAACAAGCCTTGCTTCCTTACTTGCAGGCATCAAGTTAGACTAATCTTTATTATCGTTGGAATGCAATGCCCGGATCATCAGAATTGTTGATTCGGGCATTTTTTATATTATGAAAGAAGGGCTGCTTTTCAAAAAGCAGCCCTTCTTTCATCACATATTCAATTAACCCAGCCACTTCAATGACGGCCAATACATCACAAAGGCCTTCGCTATGATCTTATCCTTCTTAACATAGGTATTGTGCCAGTACCTGGAATCCTTCGAAACAGCCCTATTATCTCCCAACATGAAATAGCTGTCCTCCGGCACCTGATAAGGCCCGTAATCACCTGTCGGCTCCTCACTCAGATAAGGCTCATCCAGCAATTCACCATTAATATAGACCTTACCACTGATTATTTCTACTGTTTCTCCCGGCAGGCCGATAATACGCTTCAGATAATCAACACTCTCATCATCCGGGTATTTGAAAATAACGATATCGCCTCTCTCCGGTTCTTTAAAATCGTAATACAATCGAAGTCCCATGATCCTTGATCCGGCAGGGATCGTTGTTTCCATCGATCCGGTAGGTACAACCGCATTCGCTATAATAAAAAAGTCCACAAGCAGAGCAATTATAATCGCTGAAACAATCACCTTGACCCAGCTGAACACTTCGGCTTTTATGGAGGCTTTCTTCTCCTCAGACATAAACTTTCTCGTCTCCTCACTGTATAAGTCTTCATTCATTTAAAGCATTAAACGCAATAAAATATGCATTACATTATAACATATACATTGAGAAATGACAAACATTTATTATATAAAGAACACACCCAGCAGTGCGATCAAAATCGGTGCCACAAGAGATACCCAAAAAATTGGCATATAAGAATGCTTATGATCCAATTTTCCCATCGTCAGAATCAGAACAACAAACGAATTCCATGGTACAGTATCAAAGCCACCCGAAGCAGTAACTACCATTCTGTGGATCCACTCAGGGCTTAGTCCCGCTGCAATCCATGCATCACTAAACATTTCGAGCGTCATGGCAATAGCGCCTGAGGCTGAACCGCAAATTAAAGCCATAATATTGGTAATGCCAACAACTGAAAATGCTGTTGCAACTTTAGAAGTCGAACTAAAAGTCAACAATTGACTCTTAATCACATCAAAGGCATCCGTCTGTGCAACTACCTGTGCAATACCAACAACCACCGTTACCATGATTAACGGCATAACACCATTCGAAAAACCTTCATTTAATGTTGAAATCATTTTACCCTTCTCGATATGACGATAGAAAAGAATAATGCAGAGAATCACACTGAGTCCTAGTCCATATATTGGTTTCAGATTGGCAGAATTAATAAGCAAAATACCTGCCAATATTGGTACAACTGACGCAACCATGCTTGGTGCATTCTCATGGCCGCTCTCATTTTCTGATTCATCTACAGGCGGAAGAGAATTGCGTTTCCATTCTACCTTCTGTGCCCGTTTTAACTCCCATGCGATATACAGACCACATACCGCAAAATATATAATCGTAAATACTGTTCCCATTAAAGGGGCCGCCATCAGGTTTGTTCCAAGAATTTTGGTTGGAATAATATTATGACTCTGAAGTCCACCCGGTGTCATCAACTCCGGTCCGATAATCGGAACAATCGTAATAGCCGGCCACATATACCATGGTGTCTTTGTCTGTTTAAAAATTGGTTTTGCCAAAGGCAGTAATACAAAGCAGATCACAAAAGTAGAAATACCGCCATATTCAAGAATCGCGGCAACTGCCATATAACCGACAATGGCAAACTTTGTACCACATTTATCCACGACCGTTTTTCCTATTTTCCATGCTGCACCACTGGCATCATATAATTTGCCAAGCATGGCGCCCTCGCAGAACAGGATAAAATAAGCGGCCGCATAAGATGTAAAACTGCTGACAAAATTAACCGTCAATGCCTCATATAAATTCAGGCTGTTCGTCAGTGCAATGATAATAACACTGATAATACTGCTGTAAAGGATACTCCAGCCTTTATAAACAGCCACTGTCAGAAAAACAAGTGCCGCAATAATACCAATCAGACCTATCGCAAAATTCATTTGCTGCTCCTTTCCCCTCTCGCCAGGCACAGGTTATGTGCCCGGCACCATTTATCATTTGTATCAATTATTTCTTCAAACCGAGAATCTGTCTTGCTTCATCCGGTGTTGCAACTTCATAGCCAAATTCTTCAATAACACGGCGTGCTCTTGCAATCAGCTGCATATTGCTTTCTGCCAGCTGTCCTTTCTTATAGACAACATTATCTTCCATACCAACTCTGATATTACCGCCGGCTGCAATCGCTGCATACATGATTTCCATAGCACCTTTACCGACACCGAACGCACTCCATGTGGAACCAGGAACTACTCTCTCCAGTGTCTGTTTCATAAATACAAGATCATCGATGGTTGCTGAAATACCGCCCGCACATCCCATACAAAACTGGAAATGAAGAGGTGCTTTCAGATAACCTGTCTTGAGATAATAAGCCGCATCATGAATCATACCAGGATCAAAGACTTCAATTTCAGGTTTAACCCCTGCTTCCTGCATAGCCGTACCCATATTTCTCAAAAAATTTGGATTGTTGTTGAAAATACCCATATGCATCCAGTTCATTGTACCGCAGTCAAAAGATGCCATCTCAGGTTTCAGCGTCTTGAAAGGTGCCATTCTTGCTTCTTCTGAATTCGCAATACCGCCAGCCGCTGTCAGGTTGAAAATGATATCGCAGTCCGGATGATTTTCACGTACAAGATCAATGACCTTTTTGAAAGTCTCAACTTTCATAGAATCGTTGCCTTCTTCATCACGAACATGCACATGGGCTACAGCCGCACCGATTTTCCAGCACTGATAAATTTCTTCTGCAATTTCTTCCGGCTGCAATGGAACATTTGGATTATTCTCTTTCTTTGGCCATGCACCTGTAGTTGCTACTGTAATAATACGTTTATTCTTTAAATCTGCCATTTTAAAATACCCCTTTTCATTTTGATTTTCAATATTTAATCGTAATTCTTGCTTGCTTTTAACTGAACGATCAGACGTCTGTAGAAATCCATCTGTATCTGTCCGCGTTTTTCCTCCGGATATTCAAAGAACCCTTTACCTGTCTTAATCCCGAGATTGCCTTCTGCCACAAGATTTCTCATGGCATCACAGGCTTTGTCCGAATTATCCAGTGCTGGCAGCATATTATCCTCGCCGGCCAGCCATACATCCAGACCGCCCATATCCGCCACTTCCAGCATACCTGTTGTGGCATTTCTGAAACATGGGCCATATTTTAATGCCTGATCTACATCCTCCGCTGTTGCTGCTCCGATTTCTACCAGATGGAAAGCCTCTCTGGCCTGGGCATGCAGCAGACGGTTAGCCACCATGCCTGTAATATCTTTCAATACGCGCACAGGTTTCTTCTCACATCTGACATAGAGTTCATACACTTCATTAAATACATCCTCATCCATATTGCCGAACTTTGACAGCTCTGCAATTGGTAAAAGATAAGCCGGATTGTACCAGTGGCTGACCATACACCGCTTCTGTCGTTCTTCCGGCAGATACTGAATCATCTCACTTAATTTCAGACTGGATGTATTCGTTGCAAAAACCGTATGCGGCGGACAGATTTTATCCAGCTTACCAAAAAGTTTCTGTTTCAGCTCCATCTTCTCCGGGCAGGCTTCAATGGCATAATCTGCATTCTTTGCGGCCTCTTCCAGATTGTCATAGATTGTAATATTGGCGATGGCATTTTCCATAGCTTCTTTAGAAATATAATCTTCATCTACCATAAACTGCAGTTCCTCACGAATTTTTTTCGGTGCTGATAAACGAACCGCATCAAAAGGTTCATAAAGACTCACCTTACAGCCATGTCTTGCAAATACATGGGCAATGCCATGACCCATGGTACCTGCGCCAAGTACAGTCACATTCTTAATCATCTTTTATCCTCCTTTGTCTTCTATGCCCTAATAATAAGCAACCCCCGTGCCAACTCTGAAAACCGCATAAAACCGTTCTTCTTTTCATAAATAATCAAAAAAGTGTTAAATATTTCAACACATTTTCATCATAAACGTTGAAATATTTAACACTTGTAGGCATTTGTATTTTTACATGCTATAATTTATATCGTATAAACAGCTTAGCGAAACACCGGACATATTTAAAAAGACTTCATACTTGTGAAAGGCTGTATTTTTTAAGCATTGTTTTACATAATGATGAAAGGATTTTACTTATGAAAGTATCAAGACTGCTTTTAGATGCCCTGGAAACTTTTCCGAATTTTGTTATTATTGATAAAAATGCCAATGTTGTCTATCTGAACGAAAGCTATGCGGTCCTCTTAGGCATTCAGCGTGATGCCGCTATCGGCAAGCCTGTCCAGTCTGTCATTCCCGGCACCCGCCTGCATCTTGTCTTGAAAAGTCAGAAAAAGGAAGTCGGCGAATTAATGACACTTTTTGACCATACCGTTAATGATTACATCACCGTTGTCTGTAATCGTATGCCGATTTTCCGTGACGGTCAACTTGTAGGTGCTGCCGCTGTCACAACCATGCAGAATATTACAGAAACCATCAGCCGTCTGCACAGTGAAATTCAGGATATTAAAAAGGAAAATGCCCAGTACAAAAAGGAACTGGACATTTTAATGAAAACACAGCATTCACTGGACCGTATTATCGGTACTTCCCATCAGATTACTGAAATCAAAAGTACAATTGAAGATTTTGCATTTTCTAATCTTTCTATTTTGATTACAGGTGAAACCGGTGTCGGCAAAGAACTATTTGCCCGAGCGATCCATGATCTGAGTCCCCGAAAGCTCAACAACTATGTGAAAATCAACTGTGCCGCTATTCCAAATGAACTTCTGGAATCCGAATTATTCGGCTATGAATCCGGTGCTTTTTCAGGTGCTCTAAAAGGCGGCAAAATCGGTAAATTTGAACTGGCCAACAACGGCACACTGCTGCTGGATGAAATCGGCGAGATGCCAATGACTCTTCAGAGCAAGCTGCTTCGTGTCCTTCAGGAACAGGAGCTTGAACATGTAGGCGGTGTCAAACCAATCAAGATCAACGTGCGCATCATCTGCAGCACCAATCAGAATCTTCAGAAACTGATTGCGGAGGGCAAGTTCCGCCGTGACCTTTACTATCGCATCAACACTGTTGAATTAAATATCCCGCCCCTTAGAGAACGCATCCAGGATATTCCTGAACTCTGCCAGTATTTTCTGGAACGATACAACATGCAAGAGTACAAAAATGTCAAAGGCATTTCCAGAGAAGTACTGGAGCTTTTTTCACAGTACAGTTGGCCCGGCAATATCCGCGAACTGGAGCACGTCATGGAACGACTTTTTATCATCAGTGACAACAAAACTATTACACTGAAAAACTGTGATTTTCTAAAAAAGCGCATGATGATTCCAGAAAGCCATACACTGAAAATCAACAGCACCGACCGCTGCGAAACCCTGGCCCATGCTGTCGATGATACAGAAAAAGAGCGGATTCTGTCCGCCCTTGAAAAAACCGGCGGCAATAAAGCCAAAGCCGCCAGAATTCTTGATATTGACCGTACTTCTCTCTATTACAAAATGAAGAAGCTCGGTATTTATAAATAGCCTTTTATTTTACAAACAATGTTATTCTAAAGTCCTGATTCACCGGCGATCAGGACTTTTTTCCCCTGAAAAGCAAAGCCGTAATGATGAATCTGCGCCTTTTTAAAGCCCTGCGCCAAAAGTTCAGCGTCATAATGTTTATCCTCAATCTGCTGCAATGCAGCTTGCACAGTTTCCTCAAGTGTCTGCTCTTTCCGACTGTTATGAACCTTGAATTCCATCACAATTGCAGGCAAATGTTTTCCTGAACGTTCTCTTGGAATCATCATCACATCATAACGGCCAAATCCACTTTCCCGATTTGAACGTATCCTGTAGTTCTCCCACTGTTCTACAATAAGTCCCAGTATAAACCCATGATAAAAACGTTCCGGCTCATCTGTCTCAGAACAGTCACTCCCTGTATCAAAAAAACTAAAGGTTGCCATGATAACTTCATTCAGATAATGATTCATCGCCTCGATATCATCCGACAATAAAGCTTTCATAAAACCATTGTAGCTAGACTGGGTAATGCCAAACCAACTCTTGAACATGCTTGAAAACATGCTTGCCGTTTCGAGATTTGTAATGCTTAAATAATACCATGGTTCCATCGTCATGCCTCGATATTCCACACGATCTGCTTTCAGATAGCCACTGGCTAAAAGCAGACTCCAGATAGCATTCTCATCCCGATCCAACTGTTCAAATACAATCTGCTCATCAAAACATGCCTCAATCTGCCCGCCGTTTAATAATGTCTCCATTCCGGTTTTTATCTCAGAAGACGCTGTTTGAATCATCCGATTAATAAGGCCGTTGGAACTGGTTGCCGCCCAATAAGATCTAATCTGTCCTTCTTTTAAAAAATTAGTGATTGACCAGGGATTATAAATATCCTTTTTTGAACCAAAGATAAAGCCGTCATACCACGCCTTGACAGAACTTTTTTGTTCTCCAAGATCAAAAAGTTCCAGTGCCTGAAATACTTCTTTTTCGGTAAATCCAAAACATTCTGCATACCTTTCAGACGTTGCCGTGATAACCACCAGATTATTCAAATCCGAAAAAATCGAAGCCTTGGATATTCTTGTAATTCCCGTCATCAAAGCTCTTTCAAGATAAGGATTGGTTTTAAATGTAGAATTAAACAATCCTCTTACAAACGATGTAAATTTATCCCAATAATCATGGATATAGGCTTCCTGCATCAGTGTATCATATTCATCCAGCAGGATAATCGCCTTCCTGCCATAATATAAATAGCAATAATATGACAAATCCTGCAGTGCACTCTGTGCGATCACATCGTCCATATCAGCTGTCACATTCATAAATTGTCTCCTCTGAACTTCCGTCAGCGCTTCTGACCGTCCAATCTCATGAAACTGCTGATATACATTTGCAATAATTTTCTTAATCTTATAAATGGCATCTCTGTAATTGTCCTGCTTGACATCCGCAAAACTCAGAAAAATCACCGGATATTTGCCTTGAATAGCTCTATAATCTTCTTTCTCCCAGACAGATAACCCTTCAAACAAGTCCGCTCTTTCTGCGTACTGATGAGAAAAGAAACAGTTGAGCATACTCATATTCAGCGTCTTGCCAAAACGGCGCGGTCTGGCAATCAGCGTAATGTCATCACCTGATTCCCACCATTCACTAATGAAATGCGTCTTATCTACAAAAAAATAATTGCCCTCTCTAAGGGAAGCAAAATCCTGCTTGCCGATACTGATAACCTGATTCATATATACTCCATTATCTGTTATTCAATGCACTCTGCCTGTTACTCTACATCCATATCACCAAAATCAATGACTAATTCATCATAAATACCGGCCTTCACAGAATCCTTCAACGTATATTCTTCCATGCTCTCTTCCTCCGCAGACTCTGCCACAAAATGGTACACAAATATTCTATCCTTATCCGGATCTACAATCCAATATTCTCTGACGCCTGCCGTTCTGTATTTAAACAGTTTCGTATAATAATCCATTCGTCTGCTGGTCGGTGAAACAATCTCTATAATCCAGTCCGGCGCACCTTTACAGCCCTTGTCTGTCAGTTTATTTTTATCACAGATAACCGATATATCCGGCTCAACATAGGTATTTGCGGATTCATCCAGATACACTGCAAAAGGAGCCGCATACACCTTACCCTGCCCACCTTTCGAACGAACATAGGCCTTTATCTGACTCGAAAGCTCCATCGAAACATCCTGATGCTTTCTCGTGGGTGGTGCCATATAATAAATCTGACCATCAATTAATTCTGCCCTTTCATCCTCCGGCAAAGCATAAATATCATCAACTGTATATGTTTTTTCTTTTATTAACGGCATCCAATCACTCCTTTTACTATTCTATTCGCTTATAAACTATCTCTAGTATACCAGTTTACACTATTTCCAACAAGGGATATTCTTGTGCATTGTCTTGCCGTGATGTAAAGCATTTAATAAAATAATCGTAACTGTTCAGAGCCGCAAAGACCGTATAAAAATTAAAATTCTGCAATGTCTGAGATTTCCGCATTACCAGCCAAATCTTCATAGAAAATATTAACAATTCTTACACATTGTTACAAACTGTCTGGCCGCCGAATTCAACGGATGCTGATAATCATACACCAGGCAGATTTCTCTTATCGGTATTTCTTCCTGCAATTGAATCGTCACAATCTCCTTTTTCTTCAACGATTCTCTTGTCATCGGCTCCGGTACAAAAGCCAGCCCCAGTTCAGACTTAACCATCAGTAGAATCTGATCTGTTGTGGCTACTTCGATATCCGGCGCAAATTCCTGTCCATGTGTCATAAAAAAACGGTTGTAAAACTTATAAGTCATCGTTTCCCGACCAAGTCCCATCAGTGAATATTCCTTCAATTCAGACAAACTGACTGCACGACTGGTCAGATGTTCAAAGGTTCTGCCCCCCACAAGTATGTCCTGAAAAGAGGCCAGTGAAGTCACCTTCAGCGGTCCCGCTGTTTCCACGGGTGTCGATACCACAGCAAAATCAACTTTACCGCTTCTGACCGTCTCAAGAGCCTGCGGTGTCGAATAATTATAGATTTTTAAACGGATTCCCGGGTAACTCTGATGGAAACTTTTTAATTGATCCACCAAAAAAATATTCAGCGCCGTCTCACTTGTGCCGATCACAATATTACCGTGCAGCAGGCCATCATTTTCCGAAAGAGCCTCTTCCGCTGCAAAAATCTGAGCCATGGCAGCAGATACATAATTATAAAGTTCCTCTCCCTCCGATGTCAGCTGAACACCTCTGTTTGTCCGAATAAACAACGTCGCATGTACCTGCTGCTCCAGACAGTTCATCGCTCTCGTAATATTCGGCTGACTATTTCCCAGGACTCTGGCCGCCTTTGTAAAATTGCGATACTTGGCCACATAATAAAAAATCCGATAATACTCAAAATTGACATTCATACTTTTACTCCAGGCATATCAAAACATAATCGATATCATATCAATTATAGTTTTTACTTATTTCTACATTCATAGTATAATTGAACAGAATATGAAAATCAAGGAAGGACGCGTAATAAATAATGAAAGAAAAAACGATTTTCCCTCGGGAAGAGCATTCAGATATATTATTTCAAAAAATTTTAAAAGATCCATGGGCTTGTGAAAAGCTTCAGGCGACATTCTGCGATTTTCTATTTTGCAATGATGAATTTGATCATCCCCTTTCACCCAGGGAGTTTTCCAAAGCATTATTTGAATCCTACAAAAACAGAGATTTGTCTGCCTTTTTAATGGGTATCTGTCAGAATACTATTTTTGATCTTCTTCGAAATTCTTTTCTGATTCCCTATCGATTTAATGCAGACGGCAAACAGAATCCGATTATCATGACCGATGAAAACGGTCTCTTACTTCCGGAGTATGATAATCCTTTTTATAAGAAAGAATACAGTACTTTTCAAAAAATTTATCATGATCTTGAATCAGATCGAAACCTTTTTCTGGCTCAAGCCTATCGCTACAGCCATGATTATGGTCCAAACCACATGAATATCGACCAGAAAATTCTTGAGATCACAACAGGCGTTCTTCTGATACGTGAGCTTCCTGATACAGTAAAACTTAAAGAAACCGAGGCAGAAGCCTATGCCGCTGTCTGGGATATCATGATCACGCTGGAAAAAGAGCTTCCGATGGCCTATGTCTTTTATGGTCAGGATACACTGGTCGAGCACAATAAGAAATATGACGAACTTGGCATCTTCCTGCCGAATTCTCATTTTCTAAAACATCTGGAGAAACATATTGAAAAAGCCGAGGCGATTATCTATGCGCAAAAATAATACTGCATCAGCACCTGCCGCTTCTTATGTTGATATCATGGAAAAAAACCATATGGAAATTCCATGGCATGATTATGCGGATGCTGACAGCCACGTTGTCATCAGTCAGGCCGGATTGATCGAGAAAGCCTCTGTCATCGGCCGTGTTGGTCTGATCATGCTCTCATGTGGTACCGGTGCATGGCGCGTCCGTACTTCCATGAACCGTTTGTCCAAAGAACTTGGTGTAACCTGTACTGTTGATGTTGGATTAATGTCCATTTCATTCAACTGCTTTGACGGCAAAGACTGTGTTTCACAGTCTCTCAGCATCGCCAATACCGGTGTCAATACATCTAAGCTGTATCGAATGGAACAATTCGTGGATTCATTTCCGACAATGGAAGTCAAACTTACAGGTGAAGAAATCCATAAAAGACTGGATGAAATTGAAGAAATCCACGGTCTGTATTCACCTGTAAAACTTGGTTTTGCAGCAGCACTGGCCTGCAGTGCCTTCACATTTCTTCTGAGCGGCGGTCCTGTGGAAATGATACTGGCCTTTATTGCAGCCGGTATCGGTAATTTTGTCCGTACAAAGCTGATTAAACACCACTATACATTGTTTTTAAATATTGCAGCCGCCATATCGGCTGCCTGCCTGGTTTATGCACTGCTTTTAAAACTGTCTGAGGTCTGCTTCGGCATCTCCTCATTCCATGAAGCAGGCTATATCTGTTCCATGTTATTTATCATTCCGGGCTTTCCCTTTATTACAAGCGGCATTGACCTTGCCAAACTGGATCTTCGTTCCGGTCTGGAACGTCTGACCTACGCGATCATTATTGTTCTTGTTGCCACAATGTTTGCCTGGATCATGGCTTTACTACTGAAATTGAAACCCGTTGATTTTGCTGCCATGAACATTGATCCCCTCTTACATATGTTTCTTCGGATCATTACCAGCTTCTGCGGCGTTTTCGGTTTCTCGATCATGTTCAACAGTGCCATTCCTATCGCAGCCACCGCTGCGCTGATTGGCGCTGCTGCCAACACATTACGACTTGAACTCATTGATTTCACCCAGATGCCATCTGCGGAGGCCGCTTTCATCGGTGCACTGACAGCAGGTTTACTTGCATCCATTATTAAACGAAATCATGGTTATCCAAGAATATCTATCACTGTTCCTTCCATTGTGATCATGGTTCCGGGGCTTTACCTTTATCGTGCCATCTATAATCTTGGCATTATGTCCCTGAACGAATCCGTTTCGTGGTTTGCAGCAGCGATTATGATCATAGCCGCTCTCCCCCTTGGCCTGATCTTCGCAAGAATCCTGACTGACCGCACATTCCGTTATTGTACTTAACCCGGCAAGTACTAAGACAATAACTGATAATTTTTACTGGAGGAATCATCAATGAGTTTCAAGCACCACAAACAAATGTCCGAATCTTTCCTGACTGCTGCCTTTTTGTCAGTGTCAGGAGGATTACAGGACGCTTATACTTATATTTTTCGTGGAAAAGTCTTTGCCAATGCCCAGACAGGCAATATTGTCCTGCTGAGCCAAAGCATTATCGATAAAGACTTTGTCCGGGCGATCCATTACCTTGTGCCTCTTTTGTTTTTTGCCCTGGGCATCGCCATCGCTGAATGTATCCACGTCAGATTTCAGCGTATCCAACATATCCATTGGCGCCAACTGGTTCTCGTACTTGAGATTCTTCTTTTGCTGGTTGTTGGATTTCTGCCGACACGACTGAATCTGCTGGCCAATGCCATGGTTTCATTCTCATGTGCCATGCAGGTTCAGAGTTTTCGTAAAGTCAACGGATACTCCTTTGCCAGTACTATGTGCATCGGCAACATCCGAAGCGGCACAGATGCCTTATGTGCTTTTATCCGTACCCGTGATAAAAACACTCTGCGCAAATCCCTGTGCTACTGGGGAATCATTTTACTCTTTGCCATCGGTGCAGGTATCGGCGGTTACGGCATTACAATTTTCGGCATGCGAACCATATGGATTTCCTGTATGCTTCTTCTGATCGGATTTCTTATGATGTTCATCAAAGAAGAACAGACAGAACATATGGAACCGATAACACTTTAAATAAGCCCACTTCTTTTCATTTTTTATCTATCCTTTATATCTCATAGGCAATATTACCTATAAAAAAAAGTGTCCTGAATCTACCTTCAGGGCACTTTTTCACATTCGTATCTTATACAAATCAAACCTGTATTCTATTTAACTTTCTTATTTCACTTCTACAAGTTCGATTTTGAAATTCAATTCCTTGCCTGCCATCTCATGATTGGCATCAAAAGTAATCATCTTCTCATCCTTATCCGTAACCTTTACAAGGAAAGGCTGACCGTACTGATTGGTCAGGTAAACCTGCTGACCCACTGTCAGTTCCTCAGATCCCGGAAGCTGTGCAATCTCGACTTCAATAATCGCATTCGGATCCGGCATGCCATAAGCCTCTTCCGGCATCAGATGAATTTCTTTGATCTCACCGACTTCCATATCAGCCACGGCTGCATCAAAGCCTTTGATCATCTGTCCTGCGCCGCAGACGAATTCCAGCGGCTCACCACGGTCATAGGATGAATCAAACTGTGTGCCGTCGTTAAAAGTACCTCTGTAATGGGTGCGGCATGTCTTGCCGACATTACGTCCTGTCATTGTATTTTCCATGATTAAAAATCCTCCGTTTATCC
>NZ_JBBMEK010000066.1:0-13554 GCF_040096555.1 Coprococcus intestinihominis
TGAACGAATATCCTCATCTGCTTCCCAGATGCCTTTCATATCATAATCTTCTGTTCTGCCGCATGGAGAACCGCATGATTCACAGTCCGGCACCAGTTTGTGCTTCTCCTCATGCACACGATCAATCAGAGTATTAATGGTTTCATTATTAAAATTCACATTTGTGACGGTTGTAAATAATCCCTCGATAATGACTTTATCAGTGGAAGGTCCCGGTACATTTCCCTCTGCTGCACGGGCAAGACCGATGAGTGCCCCTGTCAGTTGATCCTGAAGCTGTGCCGTATCCGCCTGCTTGCCACAGACACCTGCTCTACCTGTACATCCGCCGCATCCGGCTGTCTGCTCACACTGAAAACAAAACATATTATTTTCCATTGGAATACCTCCTTGACTTTATGCACCTATCATAGTATACTTTGCCCAAAAGTTACGTTGTAATTCCAACAAAAGGAGCTCTTTTATGAGAGAATATTTTCCAGTGATAAAAAAATCAGCACTTTTTCAAGGTATCTCTGAGGATGATTTAGATGGCATGCTGACCTGTCTCGGAGCACGGACTGCTTCCTATTCAAAAAACCAGCCGATTTTCTGGGAAGGGGAACCGGCAAGTCTTATTGGTGTTGTATTAACCGGCAAAGTCCAGATTGCCAAAGATGATTTTTTCGGCAACCGCAATATCATTTCCATGATGGAGCCGTCACAGCTCTTTGGCGAAGCTTTTGCCTGCGCCGGCATAGAAAAACTGCCGGTCACTGCAACCGCAGTTACCGACAGTGAGATTCTTCTGCTGGACTGCCGCCGTGTCATCACCACCTGCGGCAATTCCTGTGAATTTCATAATCGGATTATCGCCAACCTTTTGCGTATTGTTGCCGCCAAAAACATTATGCTGAATCAGAAGATTGAACTGACTTCCAAACGGACCACCAAGGAAAAGCTGATGGCTTATCTGCTGATGCAAGCCAAACAAAATAAAAGCCGAATTTTTGCGATTCCTTATGACCGCCAGGAGTTAGCGGATTATCTCGGTGTCGAGCGCAGTGCTATGTCCACAGAACTCAGCAAATTGCGCCGGGAAGGCCGGATAGATTATCATAAGAACCAATTTAAAATATTAGAATAGCTTTACTTTTTTATCTCGTCTGTTTCTACAATAAAACGTACACTTCCGGTTTTTCCTTTTTCAAGACCGGAGAAGTTAACCATATACAGCAGGACAATCATCATGCCTCTGTCACTGCCCATATCTTCACCGGTAAAATTAATCGCCTGATTCAGATAACGCGGTGTATAGCTGTCCAGTACAATAGTGCTATTGATATCTGACATCAAATCATCCGACATTTCTTTCTCTTCTATGTTGTTCTTTGGCGATTGATTGTATTTCCATGCATACTGCCAGGTCATTTTAGACTGATCCATCTGTGCAAAGCCCTTCTCAGTCACAATGGCCACCCCAAACTTGATCGCATCAAACATTGAATCATTATTGTCCGAGAATAATGCGCTGTAATCAGACAATGCCACCAATCCTGTCACTCTCCAGCTGTGATCTGTTGATGCAATCACATCGCCTACTTTAAGACTGTTGTTGTCCGCATACATTCTGTCGATGGCAATTTCGTCCGATTTCTCCGGCATACTTCCTTCCATCAGACATACTTTATCGACGTCCTTGCGATCTGGAAAAATTCGAAGCGTACTATCATTCGTCACTAACGTTTCTTCCACATAAAACAAATCATAAAGTGTCACTCCCAGAGCTTCAACATTCTTCTTCTGAGCCTTGTTCATCTGTTTTATAACTGTGAAATGGCCGTCTTCTATATTGTATTTCTCAAAACTTTCATTATATGCCGTCAGCATACTGCCATCTGCCACAAGGAAACCGGAGATGTATTGTAATCCAGCGCGCCTGTCGATTCATCACACAGTAGAATATCCGGATTTTTGACTATGGCTCTGCCGATGGCCGTTCTCTGCTGTTGTCCGCCGGAAAGCTGGTTCGGCAGCTTATTTCTATGGTCGTAAAGCCCCAGTGTATGTAAAAGTTCATCCACATCCAGCGGCTTCTCACTGAGATAAGCCCCGACTTCTACATTCTCCCTGACTGTCAGATTCGGGATCAGATTATACATCTGGAAAATGTAACCCAAATGCTTTCTGCGATACAATGTCAGCTTCTTTTCTTTCATATCTGCCATTCTTTCACCTCGAATGCAGATATCCCCGCTGTCTGCCTGGTCAATACCGCCGATAATATTCAAAAGTGTCGATTTGCCCTATCCTGTCAAGTTATATCCAAAAAAAATTGTCGATTTTTGCAATTAAAAGAAACCATTCTTATCGCTTCTTCTGTACTGGAAAAGGATTTTTCCTTTCCAACTCCTGTCCCTGCATTTCCATCTTTTTTATAAAGATGTGCTGCTGGCTGTCAGTTTCATATTGAATTGCCACACCAAGACCTTTTTTCATAAATGCAGCAACTCCCATATCTACAAAAGCCTCCTGCCCTTCTTTCTCCTGAAAACTGATTTTAGGGAAAGCCCCGGATAATTTTTCCCTAATATACAGTTCCATTTTTTCCAAACTCTCAAATGGCATAGCCTGTACTCTTTGTAATAGCTCCTGCAAACGTTCCTCTCTCATAATACATCTGCAATGATCAACACCAAATACCATAGCAAGGCTGTGTCCGCAATCCCAAGATACATGAATCTGTCCGGCATCATCTACAAACTGTACGGTTCCTAAATCACCGGGACTCAGTTTTACATACGGATCAGCTTCCATATCTTCCAACTCTACCCGACACCCCGGTGGGTACATATTTCTTAACACAATTCTTTCCGCATTACTTATCACTGTTTTCTTCCTTTCTCCAATCCGGCTACCGTCCCAAAGACTTATCTGGGACATTTCCCTCCAACAAATACTCTCTTTCTTTATTCCATTCCAGCACCTTTTCCATAGCAGCTTCCAACTGGTCTTCTGTCGTTTCTCTTGTATAGGTTCTATATTCCTGAAAATAGTCTTCCAAAGTGTTCTGCTGTATCTCCAGTTCCTCTTTATCATAACAATCCGGCTCTTCCAGCTCCTTCAACTCCTGCAAGATTTCCCAGCATTCCAAAACACTGTCTATCTCCCGCATTTCAAGCAGATAAGATAAAAATGTTTCCTCTGGCATAATACTGAAATAGCACCGGTCAAACCATTGCTCAATATACATGCGTTCATCAGAACCATTGGTATGTGTACCACAAATCAAATCTGCAACAAAGTTTTCAAATAGTTCACCGATTGATAGCCCAACTTTTCCAGACTTCCTACAGAGCTCTTCTACCTCATCTTGATACAACCTGATAGAAATAGTCCGCTTCAGGCTTTTTTCATAGGGTTCTATATCTTCCCCTGTCTCGCAGAAATGCAGATATGTATCCGTATAAATGTTTTCCATATCGCAAAATCTCCGGCTCATTGCCACATAATCTTTACTTTCCCGGTCCCATTCCAGCCGGTAATGATGTTCCCTTGCATGTTCCTCTAAATCTTTCCGTATGATATTTCTGGTTGCTTCCGGCAACTCCGCAATAAAAATGCTTGTATCTGGAACTGCTAATACTCTTTCTTTTACCACATTTGTCCTCCTTACTTGTAACTATTTCTTGCACGCGGCAAATTCCCCAGTACGTCCATATAGAGGATAATTCCCTGCGAGTCCAGATGTACGGTAATAAATTTCTGTATTTCCTGTAACAGATCATGATCAGAAAACCCAGCCTGGCAGCCAATAAAATTCCTGATTTTTTCTACAATATCCCGTTTACGGAACTCTTGTAACACCAGAATCGGAATCGTGTGCTGACCTCCCATAGCATTATATGCTAGCTTTTTTCATAGTCTTTCCGTAAAATATGTTTCAAGATACATGGCTCTTCTCCCCTTCCTTCTTTTCTAAATTTTCTTCTAAATAAAAGAAGAGGAAGGCACCGCAGCGTTTTCCTCTTCTTTTATTAGTCTTTTCTGACTGTATAATCGTATTATAAATTACTTAGCATTACCGGCTGAAAATTTTTAATATCTAACCTTTTTGCAAAATATTCCATATTATCTAAATCACTTTCTGAGAAATATGAAATATACCATTTACACGAATGTAATACTCTCTTTCTAATCTCAACAAAATAATCCATATCTACAGAAGATAACGAATGACCTAATATAAATATTTCATTTATATTTATAAGAGAGTCAAAAAAATTTTGATTCATTTGTATAATACCAAACGTATCTTTATATGTCTTTTGAAAATAGGCTTTAATGATTTCTTTTGTTTCAGTTATTCTAAAATCTTCATCATCATCTTGTATATATATTCCATGTTCTTCCGCTGCATTAAATGGAGAAACAGCTCCGTACTGAAAAGTAGAAATATCATGATGTCCCACTACAAGTTTCTTACTGCTCAGGGCTTTTCCATGAATGTATAAAATATTCTCAGCAGGTACTTTATATGCTCTTTCTAATGTATCCGTATAATTAAAATTTAGAATCTTACACGTATTATTTATTATACGCTTTGATACCAAAGGTAAAACGTTTGTATCTATTTGCTCAATCCATTTCTTAAAATAATATGGAATATAAGATGCAAATGCCAAATCCTGCTCAACCATAAATTGAAAGTCATGATTAGCACTGTCTTTCCAATTTTCGTCACCATAATCAAGATAATATGAAGCATTTTCTTCTTGCACTTGATATTTATCTAATTCGCCTAAAGCCATTTCAAATTGAAACCACAATTCTTCTTCTGGTATATATTTACATATAGCTTCATAAAATTCACGAGCATATATTCTCAAATACTCCTTAAAATCATAATACGAAGTGGGCAAATTGTGTGCCCGATCAAAACCATTTCCTATAATAACCAATCTGTCCAATTTCTTTTCTCTCCTAGTAAATATGTTCCAAAAATGTTTGCACTGCTACACAAGCAGCTGTTAGACTTCCGATAAAAGCTGTTAAAGATACTATTAACGAAGAAGCCATTTCTAGCAGATGTACAATTCTGGAAACATTTTGATTTGTACTATTAGGAAACAGTAATCTCCTTACCTTCTGTATTAAAAAATAAAATGTTTTAATGAACGAGATAAGTATATAACACAAATAGGAACACACGATTATGCCCCCTATGCAAAATCCTATATCTCCCAAGTGAGATCCTTTTTTCCAATTAACAAGAATATAATGTATCTCCCAAGAAAATATAATTAAAACAGAAAATGCAGTAATGGCATGGATGCTTACTGTAACTATCTTTTTCTCTTTAGTTTCTCTCGATAAAGCAGGAAAACTAATAAACCAAAATGCAATACATGTTGCTCCTATTGATAAACGTGTTTCATTTGCTCCACCACTATATAAGGCTGGATATGCACCAATCGTTAACATTAAACATCCCATTAACAACAAACCCATATTAAGACTAAGTGCTATTTTCCTTTTATTTTCACGTATCAATGTACCCATTTTAAACATCTCCATTCGTATTCTATTTCTAAGTTAAATTATTAACCTATCATATTTTCTTTGGTTTTTATATTACTTTTAATGCTTATTTTTCTTTATATTTTATTGTACCACTTTTTCAATAATCTTCCTATATCTTATTTTCATAATGATGTCGAGAACCGCCAATACTCTTTCTTTTACCACATTTGTCCTCCCTGTTTGTAAACATTCCTTGCCGCCGGCTGGTTTCCCAATACGTCCATATAGAGGATAATTCCCTGCGGGTCCAGATGTACGGTCATAAATTTCTGTATTTCCTGTAACAGAGCATGATCGGAAAATCCAGCCTGACAACCAATAAAATCCCTGATTTTTTCTACAATGTCCGGTTTACGGAACTCCTGTAACACCAAAATCGGAATTGTGTACTGCCCTCCCATAGCATCATAGGGCAACGATTTCCGTAATTCTTCTAAGAGATGCCGGTAATAATCAACTACCACCTGGTCTGTTTTCCACGCTTTTTCCTCACAATCCCGGAGTAAAAAATCATACTCTTTTTTTGCCTGTTCCATTTCTTTCAGGATTTCTACTGCCTCCACAGAGCAATACCCTTTCTCTTCTATCAGCTCCATCAGTTCTTCCATAGAATATGTTTCAAGATACATGGCTCCTCCCCCATCTTCTTTGCCTAATTTTCTCCTAATACAAAGAAGAGGAAGACACCGCAGCGTTTTCCTCCTCTTTTATGAAATCTTTTTCTCTACCGGAATCCAGGACAATAAGCTCTCCCGGTTCTTTCTTATTCTACTGCTTCCAGAAATTCGTCCCTGTATTTCCATACAATTTCAATATGTTCCGGATCATAAAAATTTATGACTTCAATCAGCTCATGCAGAACTTCATAAGACAGCTCTTCCAATCCCTTATATTTTACAAAAAGTTGCAGTCCCTCTGATTTCTCCTTTTGTTTTTCCTCCTCCCCCTTTAAAATTTTTGCTTCTATCTCCTGTATCTTTTGCTGATAAGCTGCTATTTTCTCCATATAGGTTTGTTTTCGTGCCAGGTAATCCTTCAAAGAAATCTGTTCTTCTACATATTGTTCATATAGTTCCATTTTCTCCTGTTTGCAAAGTGCCAGCTTCTTTTCATATTGCTTTTTCCGATACCGGAGTTTCGGAATATTCAAAGTCTGATTGGCTTTCTTTAACTGCTTTATGGTATCCTCTGCAAGGGCTGCCTGCTGTCTTATCATAATTAGCACCAGTTCTTCCAACTCTTTCTGCTTATATTTCTTTGGATAACAGGAAGCATTGGGGGCTGTCGTAACACTTTTACAATAAATCGGCTTTTCTTTGTATTCTGTCCGTATCCGCATTTTCCGACCACAATGCCCGCAGCGGATCAGGCCTGCAAAAATATTCTCAGAAGACGGTGTAGACCCATGATATTTTCTGTCCTTCTGTACCATGTCCTGGACCTTCTGAAGCTCCTGCTCCGTTACAATCGCTTCGTGTCCTCCTTTTACGCAAATCCAATCCTCTCTTGAAATATATCGGTACTCTCTTTTTGACGGAACCCTGGTTTCTGTTTTCCCTCTTACCGTCAGTCCTGCATAAACCGGATTAAACAAAATCAGCTTTACTAAATTTCCGTCCCAGAATTTCACAGATTTCTTTGCTTCCGGCGCCCAGCCTTTCCTTTGAAGATATACGGTAGGTGTTTCAACTTCTTTTTTATTCAGGTCCCTGGCAATGTCTGCATAGGTCTTTCCTTCCAACCTTTGGTCGAAAATCCCCCTTACAACGGAAGCTGCCTCCGTATCCAGATGAAGTTTTGTATGAACACCGTCATGGAAGCAATATCCGTATGTTGGGATTGAACCATGATATTGTCCCATTTCAGCCTGTTTCCTCATAACTTTTTTGATATTGTCGGAACAAATCTGGGGATAAATCCCATTGATTAGGTTCTTAAATTTAATCTCCGTATCCTTTCTTTCGGAAGGTTTCTGGCTGCTGTCATAAAAATCATTGATTGAAATGAAACGCACCCCAAGGAACGGAAATATTTTTTCGATATAGTTTTGTGTTTCTATGGTATCCCTTCCCAGGCGGCTCAAATCTTTGACAATGATACAGATCCGTTTTCTCCTGGTAATCAGCCCCATCATGCGCTTAAATTCCGGGCGGTCAAAGGTTGTACCGCTGTAACCATCATCTACAAAGAAGAAAACCTTTGCCCCTGCAAATTCCGGCTGTTTTTCTACAAAATGCTGGATCAAAAGCCTTTGATTTTTAATGCTGTTGCTTTCCTCCATTTTTTCTTTATCATCTCTGGAAAGACGCAGATAAGCAAAAATAAAATCATACTGCATACGGAAGACCTCCTTCCATATTGACCAGTTCTTTTTCCAGCTCCTTTTCAAATAAATCCCCAAACCAGAACACGATTTCCACATAGTCTTTGGAATATACCGTAATCTTTTCAATAAAGCGGTCAGCAATCCCTTTCTCTATCTTCTGGAATCTTTGGTACTTTAGAAGTTCCTCTGTCCAGTCCATTCTTGCCTTCACCTGATCTAACAGGTTCTGTCCACGAAGCTGTACCTGCTTCATATTCTGCTTGGCTGCTTGCTGTTCTTCCTGATAGATTGATTTAATCTCCTGATATTCCTTGCAGTCCAACAGTCCGGTAGCATAATGCTCAAACAAGATTTCCAGTTTTCTTCCATATTTCTCATACTTCTGTCTGGCATTTTTTATTTTTTCTGCTACCTCCTGCTCCAGCTTTTGATAAAACTCTGCACCATAGGTCTTCTTACTTTCCACAGCAAGCTGGATCTGGTAGCGGAGTGCTGCCTTGACTGCCTGATTGATGTAGATTTCATTCACCGTGCGGAAACATTCCGTATGATCTGTAAGGGAAAAAGAAGGGCATTTATAAACCATATATTTATGTTTCTCATTGCCTCCGCTCCTGCACCTTCCAAGGCGTTTTCCGCAATGTCCACAGAAAATTCTTCCCTTAAAAGAACCATCTGCCCCCTGTTTTTCTTTTGGGTTTGCAGCCCAGTTATCTAACGTATCTTTCCAGCGTTCCTTTGCAATTTCCTGTGCTTTTTCATAAATCGCCCGTTCCACAACTGCTTCCCAGGCATTTTCACACACTTCCCACTGCTCTTTTGGTATCATCTGAAGAGGAATATTCTGTGCAAGCATCTGTTTTGTTTTCCCATAAACAGCAGCACCAATGTAAACGGGGTTCTGTAAAATCTTCCTGATACCGTCTGATCTCCATAACCGCCTTTTTTCCGGCTCCTTTCCCTGTTTCCTTTTCTGATAGCTGTCCTCCGGTCCTAATACCTTTCTGCCATTCAGTTCCCTTGCTATATCATAGCTTGACATTTCTTCAAACACATACCAGTAAAAAATCTGCAGGATTATTTCTGCCTCCTCTGGTTCCGGCACCAGCTTCTTGCTGTTTTCCTCTGCCCTTTGGTATCCATAAGGAGGTCTGGAACCCCAGAACTCTCCCCGCTCCCTGGACAGCCGGTGTGCCTGTACCAGTTTCTCTGAAACTTCCCTGGCATAATAATCATTCATAAAGTGCTTCAAAATATTGGTGGTCCGGTCTTCTACACAAGCCGGGTTCGCACTGTCATATTCGTCCATAACGGAAACAAACCGGATATTTAAAGTTGGGAAAATTACATCAATCAAATCTACAGCATCTAAGGCGTCCCTTCCAAACCGGGCAAAATCCTTTACAATGATGCAGTCAACCTTTTTATTTGCCACATCTTCCATCAACTCTTCAAATGCGTTCCTTTGGAACGTTGTACCTGTCACACCATTATCCGCATAGACTTTTACCACCAGCATTTCCGGGTGTTTCTTTGCGTAGTCTTCACAGATCTGTTTTTGGATATAAATGGAATCCCTTCTGCCATGCCCTCCGTCCTTTTCGGAAAGCCTTACATAAATATAGGTTCTCAGATACTTCATTTCCGGCTTGCTGCTTTGTCTTTTCTGTCCTCTTTTGCTTACCTTAGGCACTTGCTTCCGCCCCCTTTCCTTTCAGGAAGGCTTCCACATGCTGATCCGGCTTTGCTCTATTTACCGTTTCCAGCAGTCCCAATACCTTTTCAAATTCATCTTCAAACCAAAAATGAATGATAATGCGCTTCTGCTCATATACCTCAATCCGTTTGACCAGGTTTACCAGCATTAAGCGGTCCACTTCCGTCCGGTCCCGGTATTCCAGAAAATATTCCAGCCACTCCTGCTGTTTTTCAAGGGTTTCCTGCAAGTTTCGGATTTCCCTTTGCTGGCACTCCATTGCCTGCCGGATTTCCTCTAAAGACTGGTCATACTTTGCTTTGAAGGTTTCAAATTCTGTCCGGTCCAGGATTTCTTCTGCAAAACTGTCATACAGTTTTACTTTAATGTTTAAAATCCTCTGGCTCTCCTTTTCCAGCATCTCCAGTTTTTTGTCTTCTTCCAAAAGCCGCTGTCTTGGGATTGAGGCAGTTTTTACATACGCCAGTATCTCTTTCAGCTCCACCAGAACAGAAATATAATGCAGGATTGCCTCTGTCACAGCTCCTACCAGTTTTTTCTCACTGATACTATGGGAACTGCACTGCTTTTCATAAAGGGAAGTCGAACATACATAATAGTGGTGGACTTTATCTGGGCTTTTCAGTACCATGCTTTCTTTACAGTCCCCACATTTTACCAGGCCTGAAAGAAGCGCTAGCCCCTTTGCACCTCTCATGGTATCCATTTTCATCAGGTTGCCCACCACTTCATATTGGTGTCTATTGATAACCGGCTCAAAAGCATTTTCATACCGTATCCACTCAGCTTCCTCTTTGTGGATCACAACCTTTACTTTATGGTTTGGCGTTGTGGTTTTTCCCTGTATCAGCACTCCGGTGTAGCGTTCATCAAGAAGGATACGACGCACCATAGTTGGCATCCAGACCGGTTTTTCCGTCAGACGGAACCCTGTCTTTAATTTCTGTTTTAAATATACCTGCTTATACCGAAGAGGCGTCAAGATCCCACGCCGGTTTAATTCTTCGGATATATCCGTCAGGCTGTAGCCCTGCATTTTCATGTGGTAAATATCCCGTACAACAGAAGCTGCCACTTCGTCCATGACCAGCTTATGTTTATCCTCTTCGGATTTCAGATAACCATAAAAAGCAAAAGGCGCTACACACTGCCCGGCTGTCATTTTGACATACAAATGGGAACGCACACTTTTGGAAGTATCCGCAGGGTAAAGGTCATTGATTAAACTTTTAAATCTCAGGGTAAGGAAATCACGATTTGGCGTGAGGCTGTCATAATTGTCATTGACAAGGATCAGGCGCACACCCATTTTCGGCAGGATACGTTCCACATACTGTAAAACACCGGAAAAGTCCCTTCCATAACGGGAAAGGTCTTTGACAATAATACAGTCTGCTTCCCCCTCTTCCAGCATACGCAGCATTTCCTGAAAACCGGGGCGGTTAAAGTTTGTGCCGGTATATCCATCATCTACACATTCTTTTACCACCTGAATTTCAGGGTGGCTCTTTAAAAAGCTATGGATTAGTATCCTCTGGTTTGATATGCTGTCGCTTTCCCTGTTATCACCATCTTCGTCAGAAAGGCGCAGGTAAACAACCGCACGATAGATTTTTTTAAGTATTTGATTTTTCATTGTATTCGCTCCTATCATTTAGATTCGTCAGCCGATTCCCTAAATGATAGAGGCTACTGGGTCCTTGCCATCATCCTACCATAGTCCAGAAGGTTTGTCCACCCTGTAATCTGCCAACAATCCGCTTTCTTCCCTATCCCTGTCGTGGCTTTACCATTTCATCTGCACAAGGCTTTGCATGGCTTCCTCTATGGTACGGTTGGTAGAAGCAAACCCAATCTTTATGGTGATCCCCTTATATTTCAGAAAATAAGGGTTCTTTCCGGACTCCAGGATTTCCCGGACCTTCTCCGGTTTGCTCTTTTTTACATCAATCTTCAGTTTCTCTACATCTTGTATCTCTTTCGGGTCAATGTCCTCAAACGTCATTTCCCGCATCTTCAGCAGTTCTTCCCGCGAGAGCATTATATCCCTTCCCTGGTACAGCAACTGCACAGATACGCATCTAAGTCCTGCTCAAATTGTTCCTGTTTCTCCCAGGTGTGCATTAAATACTGTTTCAGTCTGGCATAATCTAAAATCCCATAACCGATACAGTCTATCTGCACCTGAAAAGACTGGAGCAGTTCCATAGTCTGTAAAATTTCTTCCGGACAATAGGATAACCTGCTAAGCCCGGATACCACAATCACATCAATCATGCCTTTTCCTGCAAGCACTGCCAGCCTCTGCCAGTTTTCTTTTTCTATGGAATTACCACACCCTACACCTTCCAGTAAAGTAACCACATGGTATGTCTGCTGTTCACAGTAATGCAGGCTTTTTTCTTTTTCATAATACAAAAGCCCGGCACATGGAATGGGAATATCCAGATACACTGCCGCCCGCTGGGGACTGTTCCTATTTTCTATCTCTTTTTTTCCTTTGCAGATCCATGCAGGGAATAACATTCCTCCCTGAAAGATCTCTTTATCTTCTGAAAACAGTTTTTGTAACATCTCTCTATTCATTGCTCTGCCTCCTCTTTCTTTGGCTCCTGTTTTCATTCCAGGGCTATAAAGAAACCGGCGTTTCCCCATAGCCCTAAAATGAACCCATTTTACACACCATACTGGCAGGGCTTTCCCTGCCAGCATGTTTTTTATTTTCTCACCCCGGTGTGAACGGGAGCATGTAGGACCGGCCCGGCTGGCCGCCTGACACCCTGCAGCACCCTTTCCCGCTGCAGCATGTCCCAGACGCTACCCTGGTTGCAGTGTTTTATGCAAAGGTATCATTATCATTCGGCTTTCAGACTGCCTGCCACCCACAGCCTATGTCCGGGCGCTGCTCACACTTTCCCTTCATCTTCTACGATTCCTTGTTTGATCCGCTTCTTTTCTGCCTTACCTGCTGCCACTGCGGACAAGTGTATCTTCGCACAGCTCATGACCCTGCATCATACAAAATAGAATGTGCCGAAATGTTTTGTGTCCTTTAAGATATTTCTATAGATTAGCGTCAGAAATGACACGTTTGTTTTAAAAAAATATCACCATACTGATATTCAGTTTTCAAGGTTCTTCCCGGCTGAAAACATCAGCCTGCCAAAAGACACCATAACCCTGATGTGTTTTGGCAGACTGTTTTCGGTCTGCATTTCTCTTTATTTTTTTAACCGGATAATCATATCTGCCCAAAATTCCGTACATGCCTGCCGCATCAACTCCAAAAGCCGGTCTTCGGTAATTCCCGTAATCACGTTCTCTTCTTTCTTTTCCGGTTTTGGTTCCGGTACTTCCAGTGCTTCCTCCCGTATCTTCATTGTGAGCATGGATAAGGAAGGGGAATTGGCACAGTTGATAAAACCGATATAATGGTTCACCACATCATAATCACCTCTGCAGCTTCGGACAATATCAAACGCATGGCGGATTGCCCGTTCTACCCGCTGCCCTGTCGTGCCATGTTGCTGGGCCACCTTAAAATACAGATATGTCGTTTTAATCTTGCTGTCTTCTTCCAGAAGCAAAACACTGTCTACAATATAGCCAAATCCTTTTACATTGGCAGGCATTCCCATTTTAAATAATACTGCTTCCACCTTTTCTCTTGATAACATTTCCCTTTTCCTCCCTATCTGTATTCTCACTTCCTGCTGTCTTGCTGATATTTCTTTAGCCCTTTCTTAATTCCCTCTATGGAATAGATCAAAAGGTTAGTTTCTCTTTCATCACAATCCTGTACCAGATACCAGATTTTTTCCTTCAACATCATATCTTTTTTCGCTGTACCCATGTGTATAAAGTGTTCTTTTATGGGAATATCCATAGCTTCCAACAGCCGGATATAAGTTTTCATTCCCATAAGTCTGGCATGTGTTTCAATCTTCGC
>NZ_JBBMEK010000067.1:0-13415 GCF_040096555.1 Coprococcus intestinihominis
GATGATCCGGTGTAATGATCTGCAGCTGCATCAAGGCTTCCATATCTCATCCTCCAGACTTATTTCACTTTGGCAAGAACGTCATCAATATTACCTGCCATCAGGAAATAGCTTTCAGGAATATCATCGTATTTACCTGCAATGATTTCCTTGAAGCCCTGG
This sequence comes from Coprococcus intestinihominis, assembly GCF_040096555.1. Taxonomy (NCBI): domain Bacteria; kingdom Bacillati; phylum Bacillota; class Clostridia; order Lachnospirales; family Lachnospiraceae; genus Coprococcus; species Coprococcus intestinihominis. The sequence goes on from NZ_JBBMEK010000067.1 coordinate 163, forward strand.
ATTGTCTCAGACAGCGGTACATAACGTCCTTTCAGACCTGTAAACTGTTCGCCTACAAAGAAAGGCTGGGACAGGAATCTCTGAACCTTACGTGCTCTGGATACAACCAGCTTATCTTCTTCTGAAAGTTCATCCATACCAAGAATAGCGATAATATCCTGTAATTCTTTATAACGCTGAAGAATCTCCTGTACGCTTCTGGCAACACGGTAATGTTCTTCACCAACAATATGCGGATCCAACATACGTGATGTGGATTCCAGCGGATCAACGGCCGGATAAATACCCAGCTCAACGATGGAACGTGAAAGTACCGTCGTTGCATCCAGATGGGTGAATGTCGTTGCCGGAGCAGGGTCTGTTAAGTCATCGGCAGGTACATATACAGCCTGTACGGATGTGATGGAACCTGTCTTTGTAGATGTGATACGCTCCTGAAGCGCACCCATTTCCGTCTGCAGTGTCGGCTGATAACCAACGGCACTAGGTACACGGCCCAACAGAGCAGATACCTCTGAACCAGCCTGTGTAAAACGGAAAATATTGTCAATGAAAAGCAGCACGTCTTTGCCGGTATCACGGAAATGTTCTGCCATTGTCAGTCCTGTCAGACCGACACGCATTCTTGAGCCAGGTGGCTCATTCATCTGTCCGAATACCATGGTTGTCTTGTTGATAACACCGGATTCAGACATTTCTGTGTAAAGGTCATTACCTTCACGGGTACGCTCGCCTACACCTGTGAATACAGAGTAGCCGCCGTGCTCTGTTGCGATATTACGGATAAGCTCCTGGATCAGGACGGTCTTCCCTACACCGGCACCACCGAACAGACCGATCTTACCACCCTTCTGATAAGGGCAAAGTAAGTCAACGACTTTGATACCTGTTTCAAGGATTTCCTGCTCATCAGACAGATCTTCAAAAGCAGGTGGTTTTCTATGAATCGGCAGGTGTTCTTCAGCCTGTGGAGCTTCTTTATTATCAATTGCTTCACCGAGAACGTTGAAAATACGTCCCAGTGTCTTTTCACCTACAGGCACCGTAATAGGGCCGCCTGTAGCGATAGCCTCCATACCACGCACAAGACCATCAGTAGGTCCCATGGAAATACAGCGGACAGTATCATCACCCAGATGCTGAGCAACTTCAACAACAAGTGTTGAGCCGTCTTTTCTGGTAATGCGGATGGCATCGTTTATCTCAGGAAGATTTCCGTCGGCAAACTTGATATCCAGTACCGCACCGATAATCTGAGTGATTTTGCCAATACTATGCTCTGCCATATGCTGCTATCACTCCCTTCTGTTTATTTAAGCGCTTCTGCACCGGATACGATTTCGGTAATTTCCTGTGTAATCGCACCCTGTCTTGCTCTGTTATAGCTTAATGTCAGATTCTCAATCATATCCTCTGCATTGCTTGTTGCATTATCCATGGCTGTCATACGGGCACCGTTCTCAGAGGCAACGGCATCCATCATACCACCGTAAATAACACTATTGATATACTTCGGAATGACTGCATCCAGTACTTCTTCCGGTTCCGGCTCAAAATTCATCAGAAGCAGTGGTCCGTCTTTCTTCTCTTCGGCTGTTTCCTCTTCAGGAACAGCTACAGGCAGAAGACGGATCATCTTCGGAATATGAGTGATCGTATTCTTGAAGACCGTATAGGCCATCCAGATTTCACCCACTTCACCGGACGAAAAGGCATTCAGCACATCACGGCCGATATCCATTGCTGCACGATACGTTGGTGCTTCAATGACATCGCCGTAATCCTTTGCTACGGCATAACCTTTTTTGGAGAGATTGTCACGTCCTTTACTACCTACTGTGTAAAGCTGCACATCTGCAGGATTAAAACCGACACTGGTAACAGCCTTTTCAACATTACTGTTGTAGCCGCCGGCAAGGCCGCGATTGGACGTAATGACAATAACTGCCTTTTTCTGAGATTCACCCTGCATCAGATAACGATGGTGAATATTGCCTGATCTTGACAGGATAGAAGACACTGTCTCATACATCTTGTCAAAATACGGACGGGTGGTTTCAGCTTTGACTTTCGCCTTCTGAAACTTAACCGTAGAAACCAGTTTCATGGCTTTTGTAATCTGAGCCGTACTCTGAATACTGGTTTTGCGTCGTTTAATTTCTCTCATTGAGGCCATGCTTTATCACCTCTTATTTTCTTCCAGAAATACCTTCTTGTACTCTGTGATTGCCTTTACAAGACCTGCTTCGATATCTTCTGTCAGTACCTTTTCTGTACGGATAGCTGCCAGAACATCATCGCATTTGCTGTCCATGTATTCAAGCAGATCCTTTTCAAAGTCAAGTACCTGATCTACAGGAATATCTGTCAGATGTCTTCTTGTAACGGCATAAATCATAACAACCTGCTTCTCAACCGGCATTGGCTGATACTGAGGCTGTTTCAGTATCTGCTGGATACGTTCACCCTGTGCCAGGTTCTGCAGTGTATCCGCATCCAGATCGGAACCGAACTGTGCGAAGGACTGCAGCTCTCTGAACTGAGCAAGCTCTGTACGGATAGGACCGGCAATCTTCTTCATTGCCTTGATCTGCGCATCACCACCAACTCGGCTGACAGAAAGTCCGGCATTGATCGCTGGTCTGAAACCTGAGTTGAACATTTCTGTTTCAAGGTAGATCTGTCCGTCTGTGATGGAGATAACGTTCGTCGGAATATACGCAGATACGTCGCCTGCCTGTGTTTCAATAATCGGAAGTGCAGTCAATGAACCGCCGCCCAGATCATCGGACAGTCTGGAAGCACGTTCCAGAAGTCTTGAATGCAGGTAGAAAACGTCACCTGGGTATGCTTCACGCCCTGGTGGTCTGCGGAGAAGCAAGGAAAGTGTACGATAAGCAGCAGCATGCTTTGTCAAGTCATCATAAACAATGAGGACATCCTTGCCCTGCTCCATCCACTCTTCACCGATCGCACAGCCCGCATATGGCGCGATATACTGCAATGGTGCAAGTTCGGATGCTGTTGCTGCAACAACAACTGTATAATCCATGGCTCCGAAGGATTCCAGTGTGTGTACAATAGAAGATACTGTCGACTGTTTCTGACCAATTGCAACATAGATACAAAGGACATCCTGTCCTTTCTGATTGATAATCGTATCAAGGGCAATGGCTGTCTTACCAGTCTGTCTGTCACCGATAATCAGCTCACGCTGACCACGGCCAATCGGGATCATGGCGTCAATCGCCTTAATTCCTGTCTGTAACGGTGTATCGACTTTCTTTCTCTCGATAACGCCATGGGCTACTCTCTCAATCTGTCGGAAAGCATTGGTATCAATAGGGCCTTTGCCATCGATTGGCTGACCAAGAGCATTGACAACACGTCCAAGCATTGCGTCACCAACCGGTACCTCAACTACTCGTCCTGTTGTCTTAACAACGTCTCCCTCATTGATATTTCTGTTACTGCCGAGCAAAACGGCACCAACATTATCTTCCTCCAGGTTCATGACCATACCATAAACGTCACCCGGGAATTCAAGAAGTTCGCCCTGCATCGCATTCTCAAGTCCGTGAATACGCGCAATACCATCCGCTACCTGAACAACTGTACCAATATCTGATACTTCAAGTTCTGATTTATATCTCTTAATCTGTTCTTTAATAACTGAACTAATTTCTTCAGGTCTTAAATTCATGGAGCTTTTGGCACCTTCTTTCTAGCTGTTTAATATAGCCTTCGTCAGAGTATTGATCTGGGTCCGGATACTATTATCGGCAACCTTATCACCGATCCGGATAACCAATCCTCCAATGATCTCAGGATCTACCTGATAATTAATCTCAATGGAGACATCACCTGTTGTCTCCAAAAGCCGTTTTTCAACGGCCGCCTTCTGCGCATCACTCAATGCACAGGCACTGGTCACATCTGCTATGCCAATATGCTGATACTTTCTGACAGCATCCAGGAAATAATCAATCATTCCCATAAGAAAATGCTGTCTTCCCGCCTGAATAACGGTAACAAAGAAGCCGGTCACACTGTCAGAGGCTCTGCCATCCAGACAGTTTCTCATAACTTCCACTTTCTCTTCCCTCGTAATCTGAGGATGGTCCAGTAAAACCATGAATTCAGGGTTCTCAGCAATGGCTTCTTTGATGCTTCTTACTTCATCGGCATACTGTTCTACCTTGCCTTCTTCAAGACTCAGCTGAAACAATGCCTCTCCATATGTCTTATCAATTAATTCTGCCATGTTGACTCACCCATCTCATCCAGCATTTCCTGAATATATACCGCCTGCTTCTTGTCATCAAGAGTTTCTGCTGCCAGCTTGCATGCTGTGATAGATGCAGCCATGATCATATCATGTCTGACATCTTCCTTAAGCTTCGTCTTCTTCAACTCAGCTTCTCTCTTCGCACGGGCAATCACTCTGTCAGCCTCCTGCTGTCCATCCAGCAGAATTCTCTCTTCCATCTGTGCAGCTTTCCTGCGTGTATTTTCAAGAATATCAGCCCTTTCACTTTCAAAATCAGCCAGTCTGTGCTCATAATCATTCTTAAGAGCCAGTGCTTCTTCTTTACTCATACGGGCTGTGTTGATGTCATCAGCAATCCGTTCCTGACGCTTGGTCAGCATTCCGGACAGCATATCCGAGACAAGGTATCCTATCAGGAAAAACAGGATGAACACATTGATCGCTGTAACAATTAATTCAACCATGCTTCACCACCCATTTCCTTCAGCGCTTCCTCAAGAAGAACTTCTCCACGCTGTGGATCAGCCTGATCTGCAAACCGTCCTGTCATTGCAAGTGCCAGTCCACACATCTCTTTTCTCACATCCGCTTTGATACGCTGTTTTTCAGATACTGTTTCTCTGTCTGCCTGTTCCATGATTGCAGAGGCTTCTGACTTCGCCTGGTCAATAATGGCATCCTGCTGCTTCATTGCAGCTTTTCTGGATGCGGATAGAATCTCTTCGGCTTCTTTGTGTACAGCCTTCAGCTTTTCTTCATAAGCCGCCTTTGATACCTCAGCTGCTTCCTGAAGCTGCTGTGCTTCATCTCTGTCTGCTGCCACTGCCTGCTTTCTCTGTTCAAGGAATGCACGCACCGGCTTAAAGAAGAGCCTGCTCATGATGGCGTACATGATCATAATCACAACAAACAGTACAAACGCATCGAACAGGAGCTGCACGTCAAGCCCAAACAATCTGTCCTCCAAGTTTAAGCCTCCTTTCAGAATATCTCTGTTTTATATTGTTGCTTAAACAATATTGTCTGATCTTACAGTTTGCCAAATAATGGGTTGGCAAAGAGCAGGATCAGAGCGATAACCAGACCATAAAGACCTGTTGTCTCGGCAACGGCCTGACCAAGAAGCATTGTCTGCATGATATCACCCTTAGCACCCGGGTTACGTCCAACTGCAGATGCACCATGACCGGCTGCAATACCCTGGCCTACACCAGGTCCGATACCGGCAATAACAGCGAGGCCGGCGCCAATTGCTGAACACGCTAATACTAAACCTTCATTTGTTATACCATTCATTATATTTCCTCCTTAAAAAAATATAAATTTTGATTGTCCGGATATTTTATTCCGGCATTTTCTGGTAGATAAATGTCATTGACAACATACAGAAGACATATGCCTGGATCGCTCCGGAGAATAAGTCAAGATATGCATGTAAGAATGACGGAATCACTACTGTTGCCAGCACAGGCAGCATGCCGTAATACAATGCCAGCATAATGGTTCCGGCCATGACATTACCAAACAGACGCAGCGACAGTGAAACCGGCGTTGCAAATTCGCTGATAATATTGATTGGCAGGAATAATGGGATTGGATCCATCAGATCCTTCACATAGCCTCCAACACCCTTCCACTTGAATGCATTAAACTGAATCAAAACAAATGTGATCAATGCCAGCGGCAATGTCACACCGTAATCAGCAGTTGGCGGTCTGAGTCCGAAAAGACCCGAAATGTTGGAAAACAGAAGGAACATGAAAATTGTCAGGATATAGTTGGCATATTTGCCCCAATGCCTGAACATACTTGACTGGACCACGCCGTCCATCATTTCCACATAAAGCTCCGCAATGTTCTGTACCATTCCCGGCACCTCTGTTGCGTGCTTCATCTTGTTGTTGACAATCAGCCCTATGACCAGCATAAAAAGGCAGACAATCAGCAGGCAGACATGTGTTGTCGTCAACCAGACTTCATGGCCGAAAATGTTCAGAGGAACATATCCATGTACCATAAAGTCGACTTCATTGCCCATAACTTCACCTTCCTTTGCCAAAAATTCTGGTATAAATATACTTGTGAATCTGAGGGCTCAGAATCGCAGCCGGCTTCATCGAAAACAATCCGATGACAGCTCCCGCCATGCCGGAAACACCCAGTCTGGTTGAAACAAGAAGCACTGCGATCATAATCAGATAACGAATACCATAATTACGTGCCGCATAAGCTCTTGCATCCTTCTCACCGTAATCCAGCTGCCGATCAAGTGTCACCGCCATATGCACGGCTCGAATTACGGAAGTCGCTGTACCAAGTACTGCACCCAACACAAAGGCTGCTTTATCCGGGGCCACAAACAGTCCCACAAATACTACCAGTATGCCAAATATCAGGATACCAAGAATCAGATCCGCAAGCGCTTCATTCTGAGTCTTTAAATTGCTCATCCAGTTGCTTTTTAAATGCTTCATCCTTCTTCTCTCTTTCTCCCTTCAACAATGGCTTTAACGTGATGAACATTGAACGAATAGATGCCATAATACCAAGAATCAGAAAAACAAGTGTCAGCCATCCTGTACCCAGGCGCTTATCCAGCCAGATACCAATGAACAGACACATAAAAACAGGTACAAGCATATTGATGCTGAGCTGTGTGATCATCACAATCGCCTGTCCTATACCATGCTTATCTCTCATTCTCTCTCTCCCTTTTATGATTGCTCTATCTGTTTCAAAATTCGCTCAATAATTATTTTAGCAAATTTTAATAAATATGTCTATAATTCTTTTGCATAGCGTCATGTTTACTATTTAACATGTCTACTGTATACATAATTCTGTATCTAATCAATGTATATATTGAACAGTTTGCACACAAACAATTCATGCAAACTGCTCAACGCTTGTTTATTGTTTTTTATACTGTTATCTTCAGTTCCCGCCCGCTCCGAATATAACGGCGATAATGAACACCCGCTGCATCCAGCATTTTTCGCGATGCTATAACAGCCGGTGTGTCACCATATTTATCCGAATCATAGATAATCTCTCGAATTCCGCTTTGGATAATCGCCTTGGAGCATTCGTTGCACGGAAACAATGACACATAAATTTTGCTTCCTTCCAGGCTGCCTCCGCGGTAATTCAAAATAGCATTCAATTCGCTGTGAGTAACATAAAAATACTTGGTATCCAACTCATCGCCTTCTCGGCTCCAGGGGAATACATCGTCCGAACACCCCCTCGGAAAACCATTATAACCAATGGACAGGATCTTATTATCCGGGCTGACAATGCAGGAACCAACCTGACTGTTCGGATCCTTAGATCTTAGCCCTGCAAGCTTTGCTACCCCCATAAAATACTCATCCCAGCTGATATAATCTTGCCTCTTTTCTGACATCTTTATCCTCCTTTTGTTCATTATTCACATAAACAGCAAAAATCACCCGTTAAAGGCAGGCACTGCCGCCTGCCCGGCGGATGATTTGATGCTTTAATGTTCAATCTTTGCAATTCTTCTCTTATGTCTTTCATCATTGGAAAATGGTGTATTCAGGAATGTATCCACAATCTTCAATGCAGTGCCCACACCAATGACACGTGCTCCCATACCAAGAATATTGGCATCATTATGCTCTCTTGTAGCTTCCGCCATAAAGCTGTTTGTACAGTTGGCCGCTCTGATTCCCTCATAACGGTTGGCTGCAATTGTAATACCAATGCCTGTACCGCAGATCAGAATACCTTTTTCACATTCACCTGCAAGAATTGCTTCTGCTACCTTTTTGGCATAATCCGGATAGTCACAGGAATCTGTGGAATAAGTACCGTAATTCTTATATTCCAGGCCGTGCTCCTCCAGATATTTTATCACTTCCTGCATCAGTTCATAACCACCATGATCACATCCAAGTGCTATCATTTTCTCATTCTCCTTTGTTATATATATTCCGGATACCCTTTGTCCATGCCTCCGGGTATCCGGCTGAGTACCATAAATATTATACGCGGATCACATGATGTCCGGCCGCTTTCAGCAGGCGATTCATAATGGCCGCGCCAAGTCCGCCGCCGGCAAAACTCTCCGAATACATCTTCTGAACCCCCATCTCATCCATTTCACGAAGGACTTCATACAGATTAGCCGCAATGCTTTCCTCATGTTCTCTGGACCCGATATTGATCTTGCAGTCCGCATCATAAAGAGATAAATTCTCATCAGAAGCAATAACTGCTGTTTTTAATCCGGCTTCTGCATCCATCTTTGTTAAATGATTGATTGTCTCGGCCACTGCCTGCTTCTTTCCTTCCACAATAACCAGATCGCCCTTCGGTGCATAATGCTTATATTTCATTCCCGGCGCCTTTGGACGAAGATTCGGATCCTCATGATCTGCAAGAATTGCCTTGTCAATGGTCACAGGGCCCACAGCCTCTTCCAGCATTTCCTTCGTTATATAGCCCGGGCGCAGAATCGTTGGTATCTCTCCGGTCAGATCCACAATGGTAGATTCCAATCCGATATCCACTTTGCCGCTGTCGATAATCATATCAATACGTCCATTCAAATCCTCATAGACATGCTGTGCAGTTGTCGGACTTGGCCTGCCTGATGTGTTGGCACTCGGTGCCGCAATATACACACCGGAGCTTCTGATCAATTCATAAGCTGTCGGATGCGATGGCATACGAATAGCAACTGTATCCAGACCGCCTGTTGTTGCATAAGGCACCGCATCTGATTTAGTCATGATCATGGTCAATGGTCCCGGCCAAAAACGATCCGCCAGCAGTCTGGCTTTCTCAGGAACTTCCGATGTCAGTACTTTAAGCGCTTCCATATCTGCGATATGCACGATCAGCGGATTATCCGATGGCCGTCCCTTTGCCGCATAAATTCTGGCCGACGCTTCAGGATTCAGAGCATCTCCACCCAGTCCGTACACCGTTTCTGTCGGAAAAGCTACAAGTCCGCCCTTTTTCAGGATTTCTCCTGCCCTTTCCATAACTTCCGATCTGCGATTATCATCATTGTACAACTCAACTATTGTTTTCAATTCTGTCACCTTCTATTTCATGAACTCCCGATACTCATTCAATACTTCAACCGGTTCACCGATCTTCACAATCTTGCCTTCATGCATCCACATAACACGGTCACACAATTCTTCCAAAGTCTTAAGACTATGTGACACAATAACAACCGTCCGGTTGCGCTGTGAGATCAGTGATTTCATCTTCTCATAGCTCTTCTTCTTGAACTTCTCATCACCTACACTGAGCACCTCATCAATCAGCATGATATCTGTTTCAAGAATGGCCGTAATAGAAAATGCGAGCTTGGAATACATACCGCTTGAATAGGTACGCACCGGCATATCAATAAATTCACCCAATCCGGCAAATTCGATGATGTCATCCATACGTTCCTGTACTTCTTTCTCGCTGAATCCAAGCAGCATACCTGACAGCATGATATTCTCACGTCCTGTCATCTCATTCTTGAATCCAACACCAATGGCCAGCAGTGAAACAGAATGGCCATGCAGATCAATACTACCTTCATCCGCAGAAAAGATATGTGCCAATGCGCGAAGCAGTGTTGATTTGCCGCTTCCATTCTTGCCTGTAATACCAAGGATTTCGCCCTGCTTAACTTCAAAACTGATGCCGCGCACGGCTTCAAAGGCTTTCGCCTCCACACCTTTCAACCGAAGCAGACTCTTTTTGATTGAATAGGCCTGTACACTTTTATAACGAATCTTTAAATCTTTGACTGTAATTGCATATTCTTCCATATTATATTACCTTTACATACGTATTCTCATTCTTATAAATGTTCCGCACACCAAATGCAGCCAGTGCCACTGAAATGACAAACCAGAATAACAACCATTTTCTCGAAGGTACTGTCTGATACAGGATAGAATCTCTGAAACTTGAAATCATAAATGCCAGCGGATTTCCCTTCAGTACCAGACTATAAATTGGCTCCGGAAAAATATTAATATTATAGAAAATACCTGTCAAATAAAACACAAAACGCAGCACAATATTAATCACATTAGCCATATCATCAATAAAAACTCCCAGATGAAGCAATATACAGCAGCATCCGAACGTAAATATGATCATCGTGATCAATGCGGGAATCGCATAGAGTGCCTGCCAGCCAATCGGTACTCTATAGTAAATAATCATGCCGGCTGAAAGGCCAAAGCAGATCAGCATCTTGAATGCGTTCACCATCATATCAGACATAATCAATGTGTGCTTCGGCAAATACACTTTCGACACAATGGACTTGTTGCGCTTCACCATTCTGACAGAACTCTTGATACATCTGTTGAAGAAATCCCAGATGGCAAGACCCACAAATATATAAACATTGTAATATAATTCCTTATGCCCCAGCATATACCCGAAAATAAATGCATAAATCAACATAAAACAGAATGGCTCAAGCACCCACCAGATCCAATTCAGGTAGGAATTGGCTACCTCTGTCTTCAACTGTGACTTTGCAGCGTATAAGGTATATTTCCAGTACTTTTTCGTATCGTTAATAAACCGGTTCACATTACGCCTCCTAAATTCTTTTTCATAAAATTCTCTGATTATCATACTATATCTGCACCCATAAATCAATATTTTTAAATTAGGGGATATACATTTTAAAAATATTATGCTATGATAGAGCAGTAAAAGGCAACGGCGTCTATCGCACGTTGCCTTTTTTCGTTGTTACCAACTTTTTCCATTTACAGAGGGTTTGATTTATGCGACAGAAATATCATTTTGCAACAGACAACGGTATTCTCATCTGGGATGTCACTTCTATTCTTGAAGACATTGAACAACATCCTGATTCTTATACAATCCAGACACTTTCCACCGCTTTACTGGCTGACCATAATGATGCCAGAGTCAGTCACACCCGGGCCATGGCCTCCGATCTGACAAAGCCTCTGGTGGTTGCCGAGCTTTCCAAAGATCATTTGCTGCTGATCGACGGCAATCACCGTCTGCATAAAGCCAGAGCGCTTGGTCTTGAAAATATTCCGTGCTATTATCTTTCTCAGAAACAGCAGCAGCATTTTATTGTGCATTTCAGACCATCTGAATATGAGCACATTATTGCCTGTGTTTCATAAGAATCAACTGCTTCCTTTCCGGCTTTTTATCATTGACACAAAAACCGTTCCGGGCATCGTTTCTTCTGTTTCAGTCCCGGAACGGCTCATTTTACTTTATTTCTTTTCTGTCTATTTCACAATATGTACATCCATGCTGCCTGAGCGAAAACCTTCCGCATCCAATGTAATATAGACGAAACCAAGTTCCTTCATTTTTGCTGTGATCTTATCTGCCATTGCAATAAAATCCGAAAAACGTTCTTTTTCAATTTCAATACGCAGAATATCACCGTGAACACGCAGACGGACAATTGGGAATCCCTGCTCCTTCAGCCACTGTTCACCGGCATCCACCCTTGCAAGCAGTTCGAATGAAATCGGTGTACCATACGGCAGTCGTGTTGCCAGACAAGGAGAAGATGGACGGCTGGCACATGAAAGTCCCATATCTGCTGCAATTTCACGCACCTGTGCCTTTGTAATCCCCAGCTCTGCCAGCGGACTTAATACCCCAAGCTCTTTAACTGCCTGTGTTCCCGGTCGATAGATAAGAAGATCATCTGCATTGTTGCCTTCCATGATTGTATCGATACCTTTTTCAGCGGCAAATGTCAGCAAATTCTGGAACAAATATTTTTTGCAGAGATAGCATCTGTTCACAGGATTGTTGAGCATCTCCTCATTATCCAGCTCATTGACATAGATAACATGATGAATAGCGCCTGCTTCTTTGGCCACTTTCTGAGCCTGTGGCAAGTCTGCCTTTGGATGCAGTTTTGTTTCAAAGGTCACTGCGTACACCTTTTTACCATTAGCTGCTGCCGCCTCACAGGCTGCCCTTAAGATAACTGAGCTGTCCACGCCGCCTGAAAAAGCCACACACAGATCCTTATCCCCCAATTCCTTCATATAATTTACTAAACGTGTTCTGATTTCCATGTCTGATTCCTCACTTCTTGTGTCTCATACCTGATGCCCTGTTCGACATTTTATTTCATTTACAGCACGCTTTCCATGCTGTTTATTCACTGATTTCTGCTTCACAAGATGCCTGATATACAACTTTAAACGGTACACCGGCTGCCTCACAAAGCTTTTTTACACTTTCATATTCAGGATAACGATAAACGATGCCATTCTTCTCACAAATTTTTAATTCCACTTCGCCATAAGCCGTTTTGGCTTTTGCTTCATGACGTTTTAAAATTGTACGCTCAACCTTATATCTGCGAATACCGATGGTTGTCGTCTCATTAAAAATAATTTCTTCCATTGCAGGAATCTGTCTGCGGTCGCACAGCACATGAAGCATATAGGCCGGACGATTCTTCTTCATGTAAATCGGCGCATAACATACGTCTCTCGCCCCTGCAGCCAAAAGACACTCCATTGTATAGCCGAGAACTTCGCCTGAACAGTCATCAATGTTGCTCTCCAGTTTCCAGATATCTTCTTCCTCACCTGTCTGTGGCTGATCCTTTGTCTCAAGCAGCATTGCTCTCAAAACATTTGCCTTCGGGAAATCCTTCTTGCCGGCACCAAGGCCGATCTTCAGTAACTGATAATCCTCTGGCAAATGATCTTGCGTACGAAGAGCAGCTGCAATCGCTGCACCTGTCGGTGTGACCATTTCTCCCTGAGCGTCCGTAATCTTCATCGGCAGATGATTAGCCGCAACAATATTCGCAGTTGCAGGTACAGGCACAGGCATCATACCATGCTGACAATGCACATGGCCGGATCCCTCATATAATTCGGAAACGACAATATCGTCCACACCGAGATTGTCCACACAGACAGCCACACTGATAATATCTACAATAGAATCAATGGCACCTACT
>NZ_JBBMEK010000068.1:0-13373 GCF_040096555.1 Coprococcus intestinihominis
CATGAACCCTCTTTACGAAATGGGATTTCACCGGGTTGGCTGTGTAGGCTGTCCTATGGCAGGAAAACAAAGATACCGGGAGTTCCGCATCTTCCCGACCTATGAGAGGGCTTACCGGCGGGCTTTTGCTAAAATGCTGGAGTTAAGGAAAGCTGCAGGAAGGCAGTGCAATTCCCGCTTATGGTCAGATGTAGATGCTTTTTTCCGTTGGTGGATGGAAGATCCTGGTATCCCCGGACAGTATGAATTGTCCTTTCATGAAGATACCAATGAGATTTATTATGACTATTTGTAGTGGAAGGGAGGAGGAATTATCGCAAAATATCAATTATCTTTTGGACTGCAGTATGAAGCCTGGATGCTGGAAATCCGTATTCCGGACTGGCTGGAGTTTCCTTCTAAGGAGCAGGCACTAAAATATGGTGAGCAAGCTGAGGTTTCCGTTTTCTTAAAAGCGGAAGCTATTTTTTTGCTCTTTGATGGCAGTAAGGAGAAGATTTTACCGCAGCAGACGGAACTTTATCAGTTTTCCTACCTGAAAGAAAAGACTTATGACAGACTGGGACCGCCACTTTCCCCGGAAGACATAGACCATTTGGTAGAAGTGGGGGAATTGGAGCAGGTGCTGTTCAGTGAAAAATATATCCTGACAGAAGATGATTACCAGGAATTTTCCGGAAACCTTATGGAAGCCTTTCAGGAATTGGAAAAGGAGTACGGTCCACCACCCAGAGAAAAGGAACAGGGGTATCTGTTTCAGGCGCTCTGGTATCAGGCAGAAGAATTAAACCCCGGAGAGGGGGACTGCTTTGGAGATTAAGGTAAAAAAAGAAAAAGAGCCGGAGCTGAAATTAAAAAAAGAAGCCCAGGTGACGGTGCATAAGAAAAATCCTATTTTATCTGCAAAGGAAAAGAAAGCTGCTTTTACCTCTAAGCCGGTGGCCGATCTTTTAGGGCAGAGAAAGAAAAAAGAAGGGGCAGAAAAAGGGAAACAGCCGGAGCAGGGCAGAGAAGCGCTGTTTGAAAAACAAAAGGAAAAGAAAAAGCAAGCCGGGAAAGAGGCAGCAATCCGGGGAGCAGCAGAAGATAGAAAACAAAATGGAAAGGCCAAAAGCACCGTATCTGTACCGGGAACCTTACAGCCGGATCAGATGAAACAGGGGGTAGCACCAAACAGTCAGCCCTCTGCTGGTTTCCAGGCGAAGGAACAGTATCGGAGGGAACAGGCTGCAAAGCTGGCGGAAACAAAAAAATCTTCCCTGGCGAAGCAGACTGCCATAAAAGGGGTACGCCGGGGAGAGGCTGCTATATTGACCCAGTTAGAGGGCGGGGAGGAAGTCAATGATTCCCTTTATGTCATGGGGACAGCAACAAAACCGGCAGAAAAGATGTGGAAGGATCGGAATTATAGAAAGGCAGAGCAGGAATTAAAGGTAAAACAGGCAGATGGGAAGATCACCAATAAGCAGTTTTACAGACAAACAAAAGCAGTGAAAAAGAAACAGATGGAGAAACAGAAAAAACAGGCAGTCCGGCAGAGAAAAATCCAGTATATGATCAATAAGCTCACCGGAAATGGGCAGCAGGACAGTTTGGCACAGGTGGCAAAAGATATTGTAAAGATGAAAGCCTCTGTGTTTATGCTGAAGGTGGTCCAGTTTGCCGGGGCGCTTTTGGCTCCGCTGTTCAGTATTCTTCTTGTGGTGGCAATCCCTGTAGTGATTATCTTTTTCCTCTTATACTGTTCGCCACTTGGTGCGTTCATGCCAAATCCGTCTGAGGAGAACCCTACCGTCCGAGAAGTTTTAAGCGGTTACTACATGGACTTTAATACAAAACTTGGACAAAATGGGGAAGATGGGGCAGTTACCTATCTCCATGAGAAAAACGGGAATTATGTGAGTAATTACTATGATACTTTAATGGTTTATATGGTGAAGTATGGAACCGGGGATATAGGTGTGGATATGGATCAGCGGCATAAGGACAAGCTGAAGGAAATCTTTGATGAAATGAACAGTTTTGAAAACACGACCATAACCACTACCATAAAGGCAGGGGAAAGCCTGGGAAATGTTGTCACCAGCGGTTATTGCCAGTGCAGTATCTGTTGTGGACAGTGGGCAGGAGGACCTACAGCCTCCGGTGTCATGCCAAAACCGGACCATACCATTGCAGTAGATGCACAAAACCCCTTTGTCCCTATGGGAACCAGGATCATTATGAACGGGATTGAATATACCGTAGAAGATACCGGAGCATTTGACCGGTATGGGGTACAATTTGATGTTTTCTGTGCAGATCATGCAACTGCGTCTGCCTGGGGACATCAGACTTTTGAAGCGTTTCTGGCAGATGGGGACGAAAATGAGATTACGGTAACAAAGAAGGGCTGCTACGTCAAGAACCTGAATTATGAGGACTATATTGCACTTGGAAAGCTGACCGAAAAAGAAGAAGAACTTTTAAGGGAAGTCATGAGTGAGGAATTCCGAAATGAGATCCCTTCCTTTGGCGTAGGAAGTGACGTTGCAAATCTGGCACTGACGAAGGTAGGCTGCAAATACAGTCAGGAACACCGGTATGAGGAAGGATATTATGATTGCAGTTCCCTGGTACAGCGGTTGTATCAGGAGGTAGGCATTTCCCTTCCGGCGATTGCCTCTACCCAGGGAGAATTTATGGTAACACATGGGTTGGAAGTTACAGAAGGCGAACTGGAGCCGGGAGATCTGATTTTTTACTCTTATGAGCAGAATGGGCAGTTCCGCAATATTTCCCATGTGGCAATTTATGTTGGTAATGGCAGAATGGTACATGCAGCCAACAGCAGACGTGGAGTAGTGAATGACCCGTTCAATCCGTCGAACATTGGGCTGTATGGAAGACCCAGCCGCTTGCAGTAAGAAAGGAGAAGCATGGACGAAAAAGAATATGAAGTGACCATAACAGAAGTCCTGGAGAAAAAAGTAAGATACCGGGGCAGGAATGAACTGGAGGCAACTGCAAAAGCAGAAGCAGATTATTATGCAGAAAAAATCGTGCTGGGGGCAGATGATTTTTCCTATCGTGATATTTCTGCAAAAGAACTGGTACCTGTAAAAGAAAGAAGGAACAGCAGATGAAGCATATCACAAAAGTACGGGAACTGTATGAGGAAACCATACACTGGATTTCAGAGTCGGAGGATTCCTGGAAAAATTTCCTTTCCTGCATGGGGCGTTTGTATCAGTTGGACTTCTTAAATACCTGTATGGTATATGCCCAGCGCCCAGATGCGTCCGTTCTTGCAGGATATGATGCCTGGCTGGAAATGGATTTGCCGGTTGCCAGAGGAAGTAAAGGAATTGCAGTATTTCCTTCCAAAATTTTCGGGGAAGGAGTTACCCATGTTTATGATATTCAAGATGTAAAGGGACAGGGAATCCGGCCCTGGAACTGGCAGGTGAATGGGACAAACCGCAGACTGCTGGCAAGGGAGCTGTTCCCGGAAATCTACGAACAGGAAAAAAAGTTTAAAAATTCTTTAGACGCCTTTACAAGAACAAATGTTTGGTTTATGATAGAAGAGGAAGATGAAATTTTAAAATCCTTGCAGAAGCTGGCTGTCCTTATCGGAGAGGGACAGGAGGTAAAAGAAAACCAGATTACAGAGTTTCTTGTAAACAGTGTCTGTTATGCGGTGAAAAGCCGCTGCGGTATCCGAGATGACACCCTGGATTTTTCTTTTATCTGCGGTTTTTCAGAGAATGAGGAGGTTCTGTACCGGACAGGACGGTTAGTATCCCATTTATCTGGGCGGATTGTGTTACAGATTGCAAGGACCATGAAGAACATAGACCTTGAAAGGAGGCAGTATTATGGAAGGAATCGCAGGAATCCAGTACAGGGAAATGAATGGCGTACAGATACCAGTCTTAGAGGGCGTGATGAGCGAGGAGAAGATGCTGGCGTCCCTGAACCGTTACGGCAGGATCGCAGCACAGGAAATGAAGAGAACGGACCAGGCACAATACGAAATGATGCTCCTGTCCGGGAAACTGATGGAGCGGCTTATGAAAATCCAGACAGAAGCGGAGGAATACCACGAGAAACTGGCAGAAAGTTTTCTGAAGACCTGGACCAGGGAGGACAGGATAGACCCTTACAACACGTTGGAAATGACCAACCTTCGGATACAGGCGGATATGGAAGCACAGAAACAGGTTATGGAGGAGATCATTCAGCTCAGGATCGGATAAAACAGGAAAAAACAGAAGAGGATACAGAGAAAGGAACTGCTTCGGCGGTTCCTTTTCTGTCTGGGGAGATAGAACCTGCACAGCCGGAAAACTGGCAGAAAGAGAAAATTCTTCTGGAAATGACGGAGCAGGAGATACCATATAAAATTTATGAGTTTTACCGGAACAATCCAGAGGAAACAGACCGGGAAGCTTATCTTTATGAATTGTATGGAGATGTAAAAAGAGAAGCCCATACAAAAGACGGTATCCTGACCGCAGAAAGCGGTTCCAGTGGTTTTTATATCCTTTGGAGTGAGGGAACTTCCATGAAGGAGGCGTTCTGGTACTGGGACGAAGTTTCTTTGGAAATTGGGAAACGGATTGAAAAAGGGACCTATCTTCCTTTGTTATCTGTATCGGAGGAAGCCTTAGAAAATGGGGAAGAAACAGAGGAAGAAACCTTACAGCCAGAGAAAGTGCAGGAAGTGATTGAGGAAAAGGAACCAATCCCATTAGAAGAGATTGGCATAGCCTTTTATAAACAGAATATCCAGGCGGATATTTTAAAGAAAATGCTCTGTCTGGTCTATACGACCAATCAGCTACCGGAAGAAAAAGACCATTTTTTGAAGATGCTTTTGCTTCGGGAAGTACCGGAAGGCCAGCCTTATTATCTGGTGCGGACAGAACATGGAAGCTATGAGCTTTGTATTCAGGAAAATGGGATTAAGATCACCCTGCCGGAAAGCCAAGATTTTCTGCAGGAACTTTCCTGGGATCAGTTTGGCGGGCTTACTGCACATCTGGCAGAGGAGGACCAGATTGCCTATACCGAAGATTCAGAAACCTTAGAGCAGCAGGAGAATATGTACCGTCTGCTTCCCTGGTTTCCGGCATTATGGGAAGAATATAGCGAAATTCTTAAAAAGGAAGAGCTTTGGCAGGAAGGAAGAACCTCTGTCCAGACAGAAGGCAAGGAAGAAGCCGGAGATTATTATTACCCAGAAGGGTGGTTGCAGTTTACCGGTGGGGATAAAAGCCGGTATCAGAAAAATATCCGGGCAATCCGTATCTTAAAAACACTGGAGCAGGAAGAGAGAAATGCCACAAAAGAAGAACAGGAAATTCTTGCGGGGTATGTAGGGTGGGGCGGGCTGCCAAATGCTTTTAACAGTAAACGCCCGGAGTGGAAAAAAGAATATCAGGAATTGAAGGAACTGTTGACCGCAGAAGAATACGCCCAGGCAAGGGCCAGTGTCAACAGTTCTTTTTATACGCCGCCGGAAGTCGTGCGGGGTGTTTATAAAGCCCTGGAGCAGTTTGGATTCCAGAAGGGAAAAATTCTGGAACCGGCTATGGGGATTGGAAACTTTTTTCATGGTCTTCCGGAAAGTATGCAAAAATCCCAGCTTTATGGCGTGGAGATTGATGCCATAAGCGGAAGGATTGCACAAAAGCTCCACCCTTCAGCCAGTATCCAGATTAAAGGATTTGAAAAAACGGAATTTGAGGATAACAGCTTTGATGTAATTGTAGGAAACGTGCCTTTTGGGGATTTCCGTTTGTATGATCCCCGATATAAAAAGATGAAGTTGAAAGTCCATGATTATTTTATCCGGAAAAGCATGGACCTCCTTCGGCCAGGAGGCATTTTGGCAGTGGTAACTTCAAAAGGGACGTTGGATAAAAATGACAGCGCTGTGAGAAAAAATTTGGCAGAACAGGCAGACCTTTTAGGGGCAGTCCGGCTTCCGGCAGATTCTTTTGGAAAGAGCGCCAATACCGCAGTTACCAGTGACCTTTTGTTTTTTCAGAAAAAAGCAGAGCCTTCGATTGGGGAGCCAATCTGGACTTATACAGGGCTTACGGAAGACATGGTACCGGTAAATGAGTATTATCTGGAACACCCGGAAATGATGCTTGGGAAAATGGTCTGGTTTGAACAGTTTTTCGGGAAAGATTCCAAATATACAGCCCTGGTCAATGAAGCGGAAGACTTTGACCTGGAAAAAAGAATTTTGGACGCAGTTGGAGAGCTTCCTAAAAACTGTTATGAAGAAAGCATAGCAGAAAAAAAGAAGGAAGAGCAGGACGTCTTAGCTGCTTCCCCAAAGATACCTAATTATACGTTTACGGTGATACAGGACGAAGTATATTACCGGGAAGGGGAGTCTTTATACCGGAGTCAGGCAAAGGAAAGTGTGAAGCGCCGGATACGTGCCATGCATAAAATCCGCCTTCTGGTGCGTGAAATTTTACAGATACAGCAGGAAAATTGTTCTGACCAGGAACTGAAAAAGGCACAGGAACAGTTAAACCGTTTGTATGATGCCTTTGTGAAAACGCATGGATATTTCTGTGACCGGACAAATAAAATGGCGTTCCGGCAGGACAATGATTACCCCCTGCTATCTTCCCTGGAAGTGGTTGATGAGGACAAAAACGTAACCAAAGCCGATATTTTTTACAAAAGGACCATACGCCCCAGAGATGTGATAGACAAAGTGGAAAATGCCCAGGAAGCATTGCATATCAGTCTGTCAGAATATAACCGGGTGGATATTCCCTATATGCTCTCTCTTTATCTGGGAAACAGGAAAGAAATGCTCCAGGAATTAAAAGGGTTAATCTACCAGAACCCGGTACTGGCAAAAGAAGAAGATCCCAATGCAGGGTGGGAAACCGCAGATGAGTATTTAAGCGGAAATGTGCGGCAGAAGCTCCGTACTGCTAGGATTTATGCGCAGAACAATCCCTTGTTTGTAGACAACGTGGAAGCACTGGAAAAGGTACAGCCAAAAGAACTGACAGCGCCTGAGATCAGTGTAAAACTGGGAACAACCTGGATTGAAAATGAGGATTACGAACAGTTTATATATGAGCTTTTGGAAATCCCGGAGAGCAACCAGAGAAACTATTGCGCTCATAGTGGCCATGCCCTCAAGATTGAGCGCTTAGATGCAGATATGTCTTACCATATTGACAGGGGAAATTTTTTTGGAGGAACCATTCGTACCAGGGAAACCTATGGCACAAGATTTATGGATGCGATCAGCATTATAGAGGAACTGTTAAACAGCCGGATTGTGACCATACGGGACCGGGTGCAGGAAGGGGAAAAGGTGCGTTATGTGATTAATCGGAAGGAAACCATGCTTGCCAGGGATAAGGCGGAGCAGATAAAAGAAGCCTTCCGGGACTGGATTTTTAAGGAACCAGAGCGCAGAAAAAAATATGTGGATTTTTACAATGAAACCTTTAACTGCGACAGACAACGAAGCTATGATGGCTCTTATTTAAAACTGCCGGGACTGAACCCTTTGTTAAAACTGCGTCCTTATCAGAAAAATGCTGTAGCAAGGGCATTGCTGTGTGGAGGGAACACCTTGCTTGCCCATACGGTAGGCACTGGTAAATCTCTGGAAATGATCTGTATCTGTATGGAGATGAGGAGGCTGGGGCTGGCAACGAAACCCCTTCTTACGGTTCCCAACCACCTGACCTTCCAGATGGGGGCAGAATTTTTGCGGGCCTACCCAGATGCGAAGATCCTGATTACCAGAAAAGAAGATTTTCAGAAGGAAAACCGCAGGCGCATGATTGCCAGAATGGCAACAGGGGATTATGACTGTATTATTATCGGACATACGCAGTTCCAGAGAATTGCCATTTCCCCTGACCGGCAAAGAGCCATGATAGAAGAACAGGCAGAGCAACTGGTAGAAGCCATTAACCAGGCAAGGGAAGAAGCAGGAAAGAACTGGTCCATAAAGCAGATGGAAAGCAGAAAGAAAAAACTGTTGCAGAAAATCGAAGAACTGAACAATGAAGAAATCAAAGATGATGTGATGTACTTTGAAGAAACAGGCGTAGATGCCTTATTTGTAGACGAAGCGCACCTGTTCAAGAACTTGGAAATTTTTACGAAAATGAACAATGTTGCGGGTCTGGGTTCCAGCGGTTCCCAGAGGGCTATGGATATGCGTATGAAAATCCAGTATATCAACGAAAAAAATCAGGGAAGGGGCGTCATTATGGCAACGGGAACCCCTCTGTCAAACTCAATGGTGGAACTTTATGTGATGCAGTTATATCTGCAGGAAAGGCGGCTTCACGAAAAGGGGATTTACCATTTTGATGCATGGGCTTCTGTGTTTGGGGAAGTTACCAGCTCTTTGGAACTGGCACCGGAAGGTACTGGTTACCGGATGCGGACCAGGTTTAATAAGTTTATCAATCTGCCGGAACTGATACACCTGTTTAAAGAAATAGCAGACATTATTCTGCCTGATATGCTAGATATTAAGCGGCCAGAATTAAAGGACGGAAAATATAAGGTTGTAGTATCGGAAGCCTCTGATTATGTCAAAGAACGTATGCAGGAAATGGTGGAAAGGGCAGAAGCAATCCATAGAGGTGTGGTAGATCCAAAGGACGACAATATGCTCCGGATTACCGGGGAAGCAAGGCTTTTGGGTACAGATCCCCGGCTTTTGGACAGTTATGCTCCGGTAGATTCGGATTCCAAACTGAATAAAGCAGTAGAAAACATTTACCAGGAATATGTACAGTCCCAGGAACAGAAAGGAACCCAGATTGTTTTTTCGGATATTGGGACACCCGGACCTGGGAAAGCGTTTACCGTCTATGATTATTTAAAACAGGAACTGATTACCAGAGGTGTTCCAGAGGAAGAAATCTGTTTTATCCATGATGCAAAAACAGATGAACAGAGGGACCGTATGTTTTCCGATGTCAGAGCCGGAAGGAAACGGATTATTATAGGAAGTACCGAAAAACTGGGAGTAGGAACCAATATCCAGACCAGAATGGTGGCGGCACATCATATCGACTGCCCCTGGAAACCCTCTGATATTGAACAGCGGGAAGGGCGTATTATCCGCCAGGGGAATGAAAATGAGGAAGTCAATATTTACCGCTATGTAACAAAGGGTTCTTTTGATGCTTATTTATGGGGCATTGTAGAAACAAAACAGCGGTTTATCAGCCAGGTATTTACCAGCCGGGAACTGGCAAGGATCTGTGAGGATATAGATGAAACCGTACTAAACTTTGCAGAGATTAAAGCGGTAGCTTCTGAAAATCCCCTGATTATGGAAAAAATACAAGTAGATAATGAAGTGGCACGTCTGAGAATTTTAAAAGCTGCACATGAAGGGAAACGGTTTGCTTTGCAGGATGCGGTTACGTTCCAGTACCCGAAAAGGATACAAAGTCTGGAGAAAGAACTGCAATCGCTTCAAATGGATTTGGACCGTAGGAACCAGGCTATGGAAGTACAGCCGGGGTTTGCAATCACGCTGCAGGGAAAAGTCTATGAGAAGCATAAAGAAGCAGGGGAAGTCCTGCGTGGGATTATAGAAGGTGTGACAGCTTTTACCAGGCACGAAGTCGGTATGTATAAGGGATTTCAGGTATTTGTCCAAAAGGATATGATGGAGCCGGTATTGTTCCTTCAGGGAGAGAAGGAATATAGTGTGGAGTTAAAAAGCAGTGACTCCGGCAATATGGTCCGTATGGAAAACCGCTTGAATGCCCTTGATAAAGCAGTAGAAGATGTTCAAAAAGAAATTAAGACCTGTGAAAATGAGATAAAAAATGCAAAGCAGGAATATGCAAAGCCTTTCCCGTATGAGGAGCTTTTAAAAGAAAACATTACCCGGCAGATGGAGATTGATGCAGAACTGGAAATCAAGGACCAGGAGGAGTGTGTGGAAGTGCAGGAGGAAACCAAAAATCTTCCATGCCAGACAGCGGTTCGGTAAAGAAAAGTAGAGTAGAAAAGGAGATCACAATATGGAATATAATATCAGAGTATATAAACCGGAATTGAAACAGGAAGAAGGAAAGATCAATAATCTGAAAGGATTTGCTACCATTACCTTTGATGAGGCCTTCTGTGTGAAAAGTCTTGCAATTAAAGAGTCCTCGAAAGGAAATCTGTACCTCGATATGCCCCGTTACAGAGATTACGAAACAGGGGAGTATGTTCCTTTTTTTCGGTTTACCGATAAGGAATTTCAAAAGGAAGTGTTGGATACTGTAAGGGAAGCCTATGAGAATATGACAGAAACTAAAACAGACTGTAAGGGCAGTTGGGGAGAGGAAGAACTGTATTACAATCTGAGTGTAAATCCGGTACAGGGAAGCGATACCTTTAAGGCAGATGTTGCCATTCGTCTGCAGGACGTATTGGCAATCCAGCAGCTTCATGTGATCCAGGCATGGAACGGAAAAACCTTTGTAGGTATGCCCCAGAAAAATTCTGCAAAAGGAGAACGGGAGGACATTGCCCATGCAGTTAATGCAGAATTTAAGGCAGATCTGGAAAGTGCAATCATGGACGAATACAATAAAAAGATGGAATATGCCAAAAGCCAGAAACAGCAGCGAAGAAACGGGAGGTAAGAAAAGTCCAGAAAAATATATGGTGTTTTCCGATAAAGAGTGATACAATAAAGAAAATATCGTATTAGGAGGAGCAGATATGCCAAGACGCAAAAAAATGGAGAATATATCTCTGGAGGAGCAGCTAGTAACTGTAGAACAGGAGATTAAAACAACAGAGGCAGAATTAAAAGAACTGCGTCTGAAAGCAAAGGACCTCAGGAAGAAAATCGAAGATAAACAGAAAGATGAGATATTTAGCGCATTGATTGCTTCCGGAAAAACTGTGGAAGAGGTAATGAAGTATTTAAAATCTGGTAATGAAGAAAAGGCTGAATAAGATAAGAGAAAATGCCGTTACGGGTGATGATAAAAACCTGTAGCGGCATTTTTTATGTAAAAGCTTTGAAATTTCAAATATTAGTTTACTACGAAAAATGTGATTTACTATATTTTGTTTGATAAGTGATATTTGTGGGAGAAAATTATCATGAAGTGCTAAAATGGTAATTGGCTAATGAATATATAAAATTGTTTGTAAGAATTGAAGTTGGCGTAAATATGGAATATAATAGTTATATCAAACAAATTCAATATTATAGAAATATGAAAAGAAGAAAAGTTCATTTCAAGTACAAAAACTGTTATGCGACAAAATGGAGGTGAAATATGTTTACTATTTTAATTGTAGAAGATTCTAAAGAAATTTTAGATTTGATGGTTTTACATTTAGAAGATAAATATAATTTAATTAAAGCAGAAGATGGCATTAATGCAATAAAAATTGCTAAAAAAGAAAAAATTGATTTGCTTATTTTAGATATTATGTTGCCATTAGTAAATGGTTATGAGTGTATGAAAGCAATAAGAGAAAAAAAGAATATTCCTATTATTATTGTATCAGCTAAAAGTACAGATGAAGATAAGATTATTGGATTGCAAAAAGGTGCTGATGATTATTTAGCAAAACCATTTAATCCATTAGAGTTGGTAGCAAGGGTCGATGCTCAACTTAGAAGATTTTATGAATTTGGTAGTGCAGAGGAAATTCAAGAAGAAGTTATCTGTTTTCAGAATCTAAAATTGGACTGTAAAGAATGTTGCTTATATAAAGATGAAGAAAAAATATGTTTGACAAATAAGGAATATAAACTTTTGAAATTACTGATGAATAATCCAAAACGGGTTTTTACTAAAAAGGCTATTTTTGAAGCTGTATGGGAAGACGAGTATTTATATGATAGTAATACAATAATGGTTTATATTAGTAAATTAAGGGACTATATAGAAGAAGATTCTAAAAATCCTCAGTTTATTATTACAGTAAGGGGGTTAGGATATAAATTTGGAAAATAGAAAGAAGAAACTAGAAGTAACGCTTATAAAAAACTTTTGTTTTTTTTCAATAGTGATTGTTATTATATTTGCAATCGTGGCGAGTGTAATAAGTGTATTTAATAACTCAAAAATTGTTAATACATTAGAGGAAAAGTATATTGTCAGTTGTGAGGGAAAAAGCCGATATGAAGATATAGATATTTCAGAGTTAAAAAGAAATGGTGCATGGTTTGAAATATTGAATACAGATTACGAAAGACAATATCCGAGAGCAGAATATAAAAAATACACTAGCATAGAAATTATAGATATTGTAAATGGTAATTATGAAATTGATGGAAAAAAATATAGAGGGATTGTTAAAAAGTTTTATGATGAACAGAACAGACAGCGAATACAGGTAACTTTTTTTCCGATAGATTTCTTGCGAGTAACGCCAACCATAAACATTCCTTTAGAGGCAGAATCAATTCACTTTTTAGGGATTTATATAGTAGGTATTATTTTATTTGGAATTGGGTATTGTTTAACCGTTTTTTGTGTGTCTAAGAAAATAAAGGTAGAATTGACCAAGCCAATCAATTTATTAAAAGAAGCAATGAAAGAATTAGGAAGTGGGAATTATAAAAAAAGACTATCTTTTAAAGCAGAGTATGAATTTGTGGAGATGGCAAATTCTTTTAATTGTATGGCGCAAGAAATGGAAGATGCTGTAAAACAAAAAGAAGAAGAAGAACGGTTGAGGAGACAATTGATCTCGGATATTGGTCATGATATAAGAACACCTTTAACAGTTGTTCAAGGATATTTACTAACTGTTATAAATGATTTAGAAAATAGCAAAAGTAAGAACATAGAATATTTGAAGCGTTGTTTTGAAAGCAGTGTTGAAATGGAGCAGTTACTTCAGCAATTAAGCGATTATAATAGGATGTTTCGAGTCGATTACAAATTAAACAAAGAATTAGTGGATTTTACTGAGTTTGTGAAAAATATTTTGGCAGATCAATACCATTATATTGAGGTAAATAAAAACATTTTGAGAGTGGAGGTTGATGAGGAGGAAAGAAATATCTTCATTGATAAAAGAGAAATGCGTCGAGCAATTATAAATTTACTGAATAATGCAGTACAACATAATGATGAAGATACGACTATTGAAATTAGACTGACAGAATATGATAGAAAAATATATCTTGTTATAGCGGATGATGGGAAAAAAATTCCAAAAGATATTAGTTCGTGTATGTATGAACCATTTGTTAAAGGAGATCAATCGAGAAATGATAGTAGTAATAGTGGATTAGGACTTGCAATTGTAAAAAAAGTTCTGGATGTACATGAAGCAGCTATTTATTTTGAGCAGCCATATAAGAAATATACAAAGGCATTTATAATTGTGAT
>NZ_JBBMEK010000069.1:0-13276 GCF_040096555.1 Coprococcus intestinihominis
AAAATCATCCTCCAATTGCTTTGTTCCCTCTTTTCTCCCAAAATCGTATGCCCGCAAAGACTGAATGAGGGGCAGCATATAAATCCATGCTTTTCTTCTCTCTTCTTTTTCAATCCGAAAACCATTGACCCTGTAGGAACGCATACCGGCTGCAAAATAAAAAAGCAGACTGGCCTCCGGATAATTCATAAAATAAACGGTATTTCCCTGCGGCCGCTGCTTATAATAACACTCCCTGTAACGCAGCGATATCATAAAATACGTTTGAATCATGTCATTTGCAAAATCCATTCCTTTGACCGGCTGGTCAATGACCATTCTTTCAGAAAAAGGCGTATACCGGATTTTCATGTCCTCACCCTCCTGCTGCCGCGACTGTAGCCTAATGGGGCAATTTTATGCTCCAATGCGATCAGTGCTCTCTCAATCTGAGCCACACCGATGCCATCATTGCCAAAGGTCATATCCTCTGTTTCAGCAATGGCCTCACCGGTCCCGTCCCTGGCCAAAAGATACGCCGCATACCGCCTGTTTTTCTTCTCGATTTGAATTTCCGCTCTGTAGAGATGATCTTCTTCCCTGAGGACAGGTTTCGGGATCACTATTTTATTTTGTTCCGGAACAGGCGCCAGACTGCTTATTGCTTCCGGTGTATAACATCTGAGTGTTTGTCCTTCATAAAAACTTTGAGGCCGCGTGCCGTATATAAAACTGTACATTTCTGCCGACTGATAAATATCTGCATAAAGTCTGCGCATGCAGGCGCTGTGATCTCTCATGCACTGCCACATCCGGTTTTCTTCGGCGCTGCCCTCAAAAATCATATCTTCTGTCAGGCCTTCCACCTCCATATGATGTTCCACGTCAGCATTCTCTTCCGGACCATTTTCACGCAGCCATTGCTCACGCAGCATAGGCTGTTGTAAAAGCCAGTCCACCAGATACGGCAGTGCATACCAGAAAAGGCGGTTCATTTCAGCCGGACAGGCAATGCCTTCCACCGCATAAATATTTCTTCCCTGTCTGTCCATACTGCCGGAAAATCCGCTCCGCACAAGCGCACTGCCATTCTCGTCATAGAGATAATAAAGATTATACAGACTTTCATTCTCCAGATACTGCTTCAATTCTGATTTCTGCATCATCTGAATCAGAAAGGACATCTTGTCTTCGGTCACCCGGTCAACATACTCCGGTTTAAAAATCCATCGATAATCCCTGTCATAATCCCGTGTTCGAAGCAAAATATCTACCTTCATCCGCTGATACCTCCGCTTTCATCCAAATGATCACGATATCTTTGAATCCGCTGTCTGATGCCGGCCTGCTCCACAAGGTCATTCATCTGCTCACTAAGTGTCATTATTTCTCTGTTCTTCTCTTCAATTTCATTTAAAATGCCTGTCACTTTTTCTTCCGGACGGGGTCTCTTTTTCCATTGAGAAAAAAGATTACCGATAATTGTGTTGTTTCGTCCCTCTTCAATGAGACGCTGGGTCAGGCTTTCTTTTTCCCGATTCACCTCTTCTTTCCACTGAGACAAAATACAGGCCACCGCATAGACAAGCGCCGTCTCAATATTGTAAGGCTGAGGTGCATGCCCCTCTTTAATTACAGGACGCATAATCAGTTTACCCTCGGAATCACAGGTACTGTTCAGACGATAGTTGCCTTCGCCAATTGCCGAAACAGGTATTACCCCAAAACTCCAGCCATCCTGCACATGATTCTGTACCATCTGATAAATCATTCCGAACGTCTGCACCGCTCTCTCCGATAAAACAGCGAAGTTATTGCGCTTCATTTCTTTCGGAATACGCTCATCGTCTGTTTTTGTCAATACAAATAATACCGTCAGTGGACGATCTCCCATCTCACGGTTTAACAGGTTAAACAGCGGATTAATCTTTGTGGCACCGGTCATCTGCTGCCATTCAACAACATTTTTTCCCTGACACAACACCGTAGCATCTGCAAAAACCAACACGGCATCACTGCCAAGAAGCTGATTTTTCAAGGCTTTAGCGCCGGAAGACATATCTCCCCGGGCATTCAGAATATTCAGGACATCGCCGCCTGCATAATCTGTAAAATCAAAGCGGCAGATTTCCTTGCCTCTGTTCTGCAGTGTCAGCGGGAAAATCGTTGTCTCCAATGTACCATCTGCAAAATCAAAATCTTTTCTATTGATTAATGCAATATCCGCAATCTGACCAATCTGCTGATAACTGTTGCCGGAATCGATGGACGGCACCAGTGATAAGCCGTGAAAACTATCCATAATCATGGTCTGATACACACCGGATAAGAACGAAGTTTTTCCCGAACCGGAAATGCCAAGCATCGTAATTCTGATTTTTTTATCTTCCTGCGTCTCGGCCTTCACATGTTCTGTCCGGTCAGCACCATGATCCTGATCAGAAACACCTTCCATCTCCGATGCATCCCCGGTGCTGTCGGCATTTTTTTCATCTGCACCGACAGCCGGAGAATTACTCTCCTCTGCCATTCGCCGCTGGCGGCGTCTGCGGCTTAACTGGCCAGACAAAGACATCTCCTCTTCCACTTCATTTGTATTGAATTCTTTTTCGCCCATAAGCACTCCTTTCAGACCGCTGTATCCTCTTCATAATCATAAAAATCAATGACTTTCTCCAGGCTGCCCGGCTGCTGATTGCCGGCAATATCCACATAGACAATCTTAAAATCGCACCTGCGCTTCAATGCCTTTATGTGATTGACCAACTGCTCAACTGCTTCACTGTCTGTATTCAACGGATAATCACTGATAATAACCAGGCGGTATACATCCTTTATCTCTTCTTCCCACCGATTTTCCTCACTTCCCGGCAAATAATCCTCTAAAAGTCCGCAGCAGAGCACTAACATCTCTGTCAGGTCATATTTCTCAACATTTTCATCCAACCCGGCACGAAAGCCAAAAGGATACTGCTCAAAAGGTCTTGCAAAAGCATTTTGATTGCCGTACACAAAGGCCTGGCTGTATACTGCCGCTCCCTTATTTTCATAAAAAGCCTGCACCTGATTCAGCATTTCTGTCATCGGAGACATTCTGACAGTGCCTGTCTGATTTGAACTTTCCCGCTTCATCAGGCAATAACACACAGACAGATTTTGTATATTTGATTTTTCTTTTTCCATGACTTCCTCCTATGCAAGCGCCATCAACAATTGGTTTTTCAACAACTGATTGTCATCCATGACTTGTCTGCCGTTTTTCTCTGTTACTGTCTTCAAATACCGTTCTTTGATGACATCTTCAATATCAAATACAACCGCCGTCTTCGCACGGTCTGTTTTTCCATCTGCATCCACCATTCGAAACATGTATTCACTGCCCGAATAAGCCGTTGGAACAAATAATACCGCTGACCTGATGGGTGTCTCATTTCTGCAGAAGACACGTTCTAAATCTTCGTCTGTAGGACTGCTGTCCGTAAACAACATTAAAACTCTTTCTCCCGCCGGCACTGCAGACAGCTTCTCCAGAGACGTTCCGACTGCTGTTCCGAGACGCTCATAACTGTCTACACCGCCGCCGCTCACCTCATGTGTCAGCATTGCATCCAATACATCTGTTGATACCGATGTAAAATCTTTACCCTTCCACTGCTTACTTTCTACTCCATCCGACAAAAATGTCACACCGAAACGAACACGTCCTGTCCCAGACTGACAGGCCTGCATCACATCCCGACAAAAAATATAAATGACAGGCAAAATATTTCTCATAGAAGATGTATAATCAAATACAAAATCGATGGTTGTGTCATTCTGCAGACCAATTTTGACATTGCGATGACTGTTTCCAGATGTTCGGATACCGACTGTCGGATTAAATAACGGATTGTTATCTGCTCCGGGACGTCCGCCTCTCCGTACCGGCCGCCCTGTCGGTCTTTGCGGTCCTCTGATTGGTTCTGTTCCCCATTCTTCCTCTCTCATCGTCCATTCTTCCTTTCAAAATCTGATTATTCAATTCTGTCAATCACAATTTTGACATCTGCATCATCAATTTCCATTCCCTCTTCCAGATTGTTTCCTGATGCCCCGCGCACCCTGCAGTTTTCATTCAAAGGCATAAATTGCAGAACACAATGGCCATCCGGTCGAATAATATAATAAAAAGCGCCAATTTCCTTCTGCACCATCTGACTGCCGGATAAACAGTCTGCACCCATGATATTTTTACCGTAAATCAGCGGAACTGCTGAATTGGCATTCACACAAAAGCTTTGACGGACATCTTTCAGACCTTCACTGCTGATATGGCAATACACTTTACGAAAAGGCAGAGCTTTATCAAAATCATACCCACACTCCAACCAGTTTTTTAAATAGTAACTTTTGTACCACGATGTGTCCACCGCTTCCAGAAATTGCTGATAGTCTTCAATGACCTGGTCGATATCTGTGTAGCCCTCTGCCGTATTGGTGAGCAGTTTGCGCATGATTTCCACCAGTTTAGAATACTCCTGTGCTGTCTCCGAATTTTCACCCATATTCAATCCAAAAGCTTTGTCCTGATCAGACAGATAACTGTCGTCTTTGAAATATGGATGTCCCTCCATGATTTCATATATAATCAGGCCTGCTGCATAAAGATCCCATTGATGGCTGAACTGCCGCCTTGTATCTTCCGGAAAATTTTTGAGACGATAAGCCTCCGGATGAACATATCTTGGAGTTCCGCCCAGGTACACATTATCTTCCCGGATATGATTCTGCGCAACCAGCATATCAAAATCAATGATTTTCAGCTGTTGGAAAAGCATACCGTTCTCCCATTCTATTTTCACCATCATATTGGACGGCTTGAGATCACGATGGACATAATAACTGTTGTTGTAAGGTTTCGCATAGGCTCTGATGGCCAGAAGCAGCTGACGGATCAGGTCCAGGCAGCGCCATTCCTTTTCTCCTCCGTCTGACAGATTATGGATAGCTGCTATATACTCACCCAGTTCCTGGCCTTCCACCAATTCCAGTACAACAAAAAACACAGGTACGTTGCCGCATATCTCCTCTCCGGAAGTAATAGTCTGCATCAAAAATGGTGAAGCGATACGCACTGCTGCCTGCTGCTGCAGCAATGTCTGCTCGCGCTGCAGATCCCTTTCTGCTTTCTTACTTTCTGTTGAGGATGTTTTCTTTTTCTCAGTGACCGTACTGCCATCATAAACCTGTTTTTTGGTTTTTCTCTGACTCATCAGCGTCTCAAGATCACCATTATGTGTTTCACCTTCTGCGCCGATGTGTTTTGTGGTTTTTTCAACCATCTTTGCCGCTGTCTGGGGCTGCGCCTCCTGCGGCTCAAAGCGCCCCACATATTTCACCATGTATTCTCTCTGTGGACACTGATGTCTGCAGGAATGGCAAAACAGATTTCTGCCAAGCTCCGGCTCATCTTGATAAGCCTGACAAACCGGACGGGCTTTTCCCATATATTTCAGCGGATTGCCATGTACCGGCTTCGCATCTTCTGTAAACATCAGGCAGGACCATTCTCCATATTCCTTCGGCGGAATTGCATTGATAACGTCTCCCTTTTTAAACATGCGCTGCTGCCTCCTCTTTTGCTGATGCATCACTCTCATCTGTCTCTGTTTCATCGGCATTGTCCGTCGGATTAAGATGATTGTTATTATAAATTCTATTGCAGACATCGATCAGATCCTCAAACATCGTCGCACCATAACTGGATGTGCCGCTGCCGTCCACCTTATATTTATTCAGAACAATAATATACTGCGGATCATCTGCCGGTACGTAAGACGTCAGCCAGATATTGTTATAACCGCTGTAACCGCCGGCAGAACTGTCAATCTGGCCTGTACCGGTTTTGCACCCAATGCCGATACTTTGACCATTCACAACAAGATCCATCCCGGATTCCTGCTTCAGCGCCTCACCTTTGCCTTCCATGGCGTCTCGAATAACCTCGGATGTCTCCGGGCTCATAATATGCATATAACCGGTGTCTATTTTCTCTTCCTGAACAATTTCACCTTTGCTGTATGTGCTTCCCTCTGCAGTTTTTTTCTCCTTGGTTCTGTAAACCTGCTGAATCATATGTGGCTTTGCAATCTGTCCGTCACAGGCAGCTCCCATGGTCAACATCGCCACATGCATGGCACTCATCTGGACATTTTGTTGCCCGATGGCTGTCCTGGCCAGTTCTTCATCATTATTATTAAAGTCATATTTTGAAAGCATCATTCCAAAGTCAAAGTACTGCGGTGTGCCGATACTGCATCTTTCCGCCAGTTCATCCATCCTGGCTTTTCCGACATCTTCAATGGCTTTCTTCGCAAAATAAACATTGACAGAATCCATAAAGGCCTGTTTGAATCCAATCTCACCATAGACCTGTCCGCCTGCATTCGGAAGCACACTGTTCTCCAGCTGCAGATAACCTGTACCGTCATATACCGTCTCACTCAGACAGCTTTCGCCTTTCT
Organism: Coprococcus intestinihominis; assembly: GCF_040096555.1. Classification (NCBI taxonomy): domain Bacteria; kingdom Bacillati; phylum Bacillota; class Clostridia; order Lachnospirales; family Lachnospiraceae; genus Coprococcus; species Coprococcus intestinihominis. The sequence goes on from NZ_JBBMEK010000069.1 coordinate 6,483, forward strand.
CAATAATACCAATACTGGTCAGAATCTTAAATACACTGCCCGGCATACGCGGATGAAGCATCGGATAAGTCTCACTGTGAAGGGTATTCTCCACAATATCTTCCCAGGTTGTTGTGTTATGATTTGCCGCCGCATAAGCTGTCAGAAGCTCCGTCACATCAAAGGACGGTGTATAGGCCCATGTCAGCACACGTCCTGTCTTTGCTTCCAGAACAACAATAGAGCCTTCATCCCCGGCGCCATTGCCCGTACACGCATTTTTCAGCTTACTGTAACAATATTCCTGAAGGTCCGAATCCAATGTTGTCTGAATCGTACATCCCTTATTTGTACCCGGAAGCGCATCATATAACCATGCCTTACTCGTTTTTCCCAGAAGATAGCTGGCATCTTTAGATGCAAAGCCGATGGCCTGGGTATAAGCTTCCGCATCTTTATAATGTGCATAACCATCTACAGAATCGGAAGTCATGATGACTGTATCGTTTCGATCCGTGATATCGCCCTGAATAATATTTTTTTCTCCATATGCTATTTTACCTTCTGCCACACTGCTGGCAACCGAAGCTTTTTCTTCTTCCGATTTAAAAATATTGCTTCCGGACGCAAAGTACAGCTTATAGGTCAGAATGCAGGCTGTCAGCATCAGGCCTGCATAAGCATAAGCTGCCTTCTTTCCCCAACATTTCTTTAGAAATTTTATCAGTTTCCTGATCATTGTACTCCTCCATTTTACGATTCACCGGAATTCTCCACATCGAGAATAACCTGGAACTGATCTGCTTTTAATCGGACTTCTGACTGCAGCTTTACAGTGTGCATTGCTTTCCAGGTATTGCCGTTCTCAACCACCAGTTTTTTCTTCTCTGACTGTCTCTTTTTACCATCACCGGACAATTCTGCACTATACACCATGTAATTGCCCAGAGCATCTTTCTGAATATAAAACCATGCTCTGCTGACACTGGCCGCTTCATCAGCCGGTGTTCCCTCCGGAACAACCACAACATCATTGCCGCTGCCGGCATTTCTTCCAAATTGGAAAGGCAGTTGATCATCCGTAATCCACCCCTGTTGAATCCGTTTATTATTTTGATGTACTTCGTAAACAATCATCTTCTGCTTCTTATTAACAGTTGTCTTTTTCCCGCCCAACCGTATATAATCTTTCAAAAATATAAGGACAATCAGAATACATACAATCAGCAGAATCAACCCCATCAGATCTGTAAAAAAATCCATAACATCCTCCCCTGTTCTCTATTTTTTGCATTTAAAATACACAATGCCTGCCGCCGCTGTCAACAGAATCATCAGAATAACCACAATCAGCGTCACGACACCATAACCGGCAAACCAGGCAAATACCAGTCCCGCCAGGAAACCTGTTCCCATTGCCAGACCCCACAATCCATAATCAGCCAGCGTATCCGGCACCCATTGATTCATCATCCCGGGAAGATTCTGCGTATCTATTTCAGATGGGCTGCTTTCTTTCTCCGATAACTTATCAGAAATATTTCCGGATTTCTCCGGCAGCGTCTGACTGTGTGTTTTGCCCGTTTTTTCTTCCTTGTGTCTGCGCCCAACATATCGACGATAATCATGATAGGCATCATATGGGCAATTGGCAAACAGCTTGGTAATGCCTTTCTTTTCATACAGTGTCTCAAAATCCTCTGTCCGGACTTCCCGCCAGAAATCCCTGCTGAAAACATCAAAAACCGAACCGCCATACGCCTTGGCTACACCACAGATTTCTACACGTTCTGTCACATCAAATATCGAACGATGTTTCCAGATAAATTGAAGCAACTGCTGCATCTGAATCGTTGTTTCCAGCATTTGGCCGGCATCCCCACCGGCATCGGGATCCGGTACCATAAATTCCACAAGCCTGATCAGATAATTCCAGATTGCTTTCGCTGCTGCCGATGAATTTTGAAGATTGATATCTGTTTGAATGCATTGTGCCATGGCATTCACCCATTGATGGCCCCTCTGTGCATTCATTTGTCGGACATCCATCTTCAGTAATTCCTGACAGCCCGGCGGCGCTTCAGCTGCAAACTGCATATCCATCAGCCAGTCCCGGCCCTCTTTTGAACCATATTCAACGAAATCCTGATAATACGGTATTGAAATGTCTTTCATCCACTTCAGATAAGAAGCCACAATTTTTGTCTTACCTGCACTGAGCTGATCCATCAACTGCCAGTTTCTCTCCAGGCTCTGCTTATAACCGCTGCTGCCGCTTTGCGGCAAGCCGGCCGCTGCCGAAATATATTTTTCCATCAGTGTCTGGACAAAGGTTCTGGTTTTATCTTTTGTGTCAATCTGATGCATGCACTGACAGAGCAACTGCCGGCAGCCCTCATCCTGCTTCAGTCTTTCTTCCAGAAATGGCTGGATTCTCAACAATGTTTCCTGCGAGAACGGAAGCATCTCGCCTTCCCGGAGGCAGTATGTATAATAATTCCAAACAATCGCATCATAATCGTCTGTCTCCTGCCGACACAATTGTTCCATCATCTGTTCGTATTCAGCCGGATTCTGCCGGAATAATTCCGTCATCCGGTTCAGAAATACGGTTTCTTCTTCCGGCAGCTCCGACCTTATCCACGGATGTGCCGGATTCATATCAAATTGCCAGGATTGATGTGAGGAAGTTCGAAAATAGAAACGGACATTCTCCATATCCTTTCCGGCTTTTGCAAGATAATCTGCCTTCTTTCTATAAGGCTTTGGCAAAAGATGATACACAACAGCCATGATTTCTCTGGCTGCTGCATTATAATCCTCCTCTTCTTCCCCCATGACAAAACATAGACACGAAGGCGCTGAACTATCACAGACATTCTGCAGTACCTGATATAAAAACTGTGTCAGGCGTTCACCCGTCAAATGGTATTTCCGGCAAATCGCAGACAGATCACAGGTTTCTGTTCTAACAGTCACCGGCGACAGATGCTGTGCCAAATGAACTTCTGTCACATAATCCTGCAGCGGCCATGACAGGCAGTCCATAAATCCATCACTTTCTTTTTCATCAGGCATCACAGCATGTATCCAGTAACTTGTTCTGGCATCTCCTGTCTGTGTACACGGTACGGTCATTGCTGACACATAGCACCCCAGATGACTATTATATAATACCATTTCTACCGGCTCATTCAGTTCCTGCTTCATCCAGTTTGCAGCCAGTAGCTCCAGTGCGGAGGCCGTCCGGGCTGTTTCTGTACTATTGCCTTCAAAACGCATTCCCTGGCCATAGTTCGTATAATAAAACTGCTCAAAATGTATTATTCGTTCCATCTATGTTCCTCCGCATATCTGAAGATCAGTTCCAGCAATGGCTCTTCCACACGTATCGGATTGAAATCTCCGGTTAATCTGGATTCACGGCTTTCCTCCCAATCACCTTTTTTCTCACTGTCAGCAGGTACTTCCGCCGGACATCCAAGGGCTGCAATCATATGAAGAGAACAGGATTTAAAGACATTGTCAAAAATCTGCATATTAAATATCTTCTCTTCAAATAATTTACGAATGGCAAGGTTTCTCATATTCCGCAGATTATTGTCCACCTTTTCCTCATCCATAAAAAACAAATTGCCTTTGTTGTATTCTGCAATCTCACGGTTGCTGCGCAATTCATCGCATTTGGAAATTGCCAGCGCCACATGCATCTGCTGAAGTTTCATATCTTCCACATAAGAACGCAATGCTGTCAGCACTTCCATGGCCGAATTTTCACGGAATGTCTCCATATCCCCATCCCGGACATTCATAATCTGTGCCAGCGTTTCCTTTTTAAATTTAAAGTTTCTGGCCTGCACGCTGCTCTGTTCCTCCACGGAAAGCATTCTTGCCCTTTCATAATAGGCATCAATATCCTCATTGCGTATGCATAAATACTGATTCGTGAGTCCTTTTTTCAACCCGGTTCTATCCGGTTCTATCATATAAATGACACCGTCCATATACTTCATGTAATAAACAAGCTCTGCATCCCGCTGAGATTCTGTGATAACTTCTCCTGCCGCATCATAAATACCAACCAGTGCCTGCCGCTCCTGTTTGCCGTGCCAGTTCATTTTCAGGAAAATCGGTGGAATAAACTGTTTATGCGTACCGCCCGGACAGATATTTTCCCGATTAAATTTCTGGAGCATTTTCCCGAAATCATCCTCCATGCCCAGATGATCCTGCAGCATGGAAATAAAATCCATCTGACTCACATGACTGTTCAAACCTTTGCCCCTGGCATCATTCAATGTTCTGAACCAGGATAAAGCCATACAGGTTTTTCCGCCGGACTTACTGGCTGCCAGTGCAATTTTAATCAACGGCAGTTCAAATATTTCTTCAGGAATACGGTTATAGCAGCTCGGGCACACCGGATAGGTAATGGCAATGCGTTGACCATCTTCCCTGATTGTAAACTGTGTCGGTTTGCGATTCTTCATTTCTTTGATAATCTCACATACAACAAAATGATCAGATGGCACATCACTCAGCGTATTATCAATGCCCTGGCCCGGACGAATTTCCTCATCATTCTCCCCGGAATGGTTCTTTGCAGCCATTCTCCGCTCATACTGCTCTGCATCCTCTGCCAGTCTGGTCCGCTCATTCTCCATTTCCTTCAGAGATTTCACAATTCGCTTCTCCAGTGTTTCCGGAGAAAGTTTCCTATTATACCGTGACCAGAAATTGTAAAAATGACGGTCTTCTCTATTCACTGCCAAAAATGCTTTCAGTTTCGGCTGACTGGGCTCATTTTCAACTTTTACATAATATTTTATTTTGTTTATATCCAGTTCACTCATACAATACGGGCAACAGCACGACATGTCCATGTCCATCTCCTCCTCTGTCTCTATCTTTCAAAATGCAGTTTGATTTCTGCATAAGCATGATCCCGCAGTCTGAAAACCACGTCTTCATCATATGTAAATTCCAAAATGCGCTGATTTTTTCCCTGCCAGATTAATATCGGCTTTTCTGCGATTGCCCGCATCCGATTGTCATCAATAGCAAAAATACGAATATCCGTTTTCTGCCCGATAATTTCCGGCAGCGTCATCCAGACCTCATTTTTTGACAGGAATTTCAGCGTATCCAGTGAAAAAACACCGGAGGCCATTGCACCATAGGCTTCTTTACAGGCTCTTCGCGTCTCATATTCTCCATGTCCGTCTGTCACTGTGATACTGATATCTTTTTCAAAAGGCACTTCTTCCCGATAAGCAATTTCCTTCAATGTATTCAGAATTGTACTCATTTCAGCGCAAAGATTTTCAACACTGACGGCATCCACTTCAATTTTTGACAGGATATCCTGTCTTTTGGCAGGGTCCAGATAATTTTTGGGGTTCTCCATGCCACTGTGACTGCCGCTATCCACTTTAATACTGGCGTTTCCCTGCATTTTCAACAGATTCTGACTGACTGCACCCATGATCACCCGCATCGTATGAATATTTTCACAGCACGGCTCCTTAAACAGGTTCTCAGCTTCCTCTGTCATTGTCCGGATATCATCAACATCATAGGCACTGGCTTCTCCATCCTGGCGGATGCGTTCTTCTGCTGCCTGTGCGGCCATTCGTATCTCATGCATGGTATTCTCTGTTTTTCTTGTCAGAAGTTCCAGACGCTTGCAATATTTGTCCACTTCTTCACGCGCCGCCAAAATTTTTGTTGTTTTGGCTGTTGCTCCGACTGAACCTGTCTTCTTTTTAAGAAGCAGCACAGCAATCACCGCAACAACAATTACTGCCAATGCGACAATTCCGATGCCCAGTCCTTTCTCCGTTCCTGCTGCCGCTATGATACTCATTTCTGTAACCTCCTCATTTCCCGCCGGATCTACAATCGCAAGGGTAAATTCTCCCTTTGATTCAGCATTGTTTATGCTCACGCACTGTTTCTGTGTATCCAGAATAATCTCACATCCCGCTTGGTCTTCTACTTTATACTCAAACAGTGGACTGGTCATTTCTTCCTGAATCCACTGATTCAGCGAAATCTCTTTCTGCAGTTGCCCATCGCTGTCTTTTTCAAGTTTCACTGTTTTTTCTTTGAATGTCGGCCATGCAGCTGTTACTTCCTCACTTGACAGTTCTTCAGTTTCCGCTGTTCCATCTTTTTGAGTTATCTCCGCCTGGACTTTGTAGTCTTTCTTCCATGCTCTTGCTGCAATGTCATACGTCTCACTGGCATACCAGTTTTTCCGAGCTGTTTTTGTCAGCACGACATCATATACATGGTCCCCTTTCTCATCTCTGAAAGTTACTGTGAGCTGAATATCTGTGCCGTCATCTACATGATAACCGGCAATGGAGGGGTTCGCAAAAAAAGTACATTCTGACTGATCGTCTGCCCCGGGGAGCACAAAAACCCACTGTTCCATCTTTTCCTCCTGTCATTATCCTGTCATATTCTTCAGCGTATCTTCAATACGCTGAATCTGCGTCTCGCTGTCCTCATACCAATCCAGCAGCCACAAATTCAAAATGTTCCATCCCATTCTCTGCAGAACATTCTTCTGCAGAAGATTTCTGTCCCGCACAGTATCCTGAAGTGCAGAGGCATCATCATCAAACATAATTCCCAGACAATATTCGTCTGTTTTCTCCGGATGATGCACCGCCACATCAATCCGGAATTTTCCTGTTCCAATATTTATATCTGCTTTCCAGCCTTTTTCCCTCAATTTTTCTGCAATTTGTCGATTAATTGTTTCTTTTTCCTTCGATGCCGAACCAGGTTGACAATCCAAAACTGCC
>NZ_JBBMEK010000070.1:0-13245 GCF_040096555.1 Coprococcus intestinihominis
GGAGCCTAAATTTTTCAAAAAATCTTCACACTCCGTCAATAACTCAACCGAAGTATTCTCCCCAACTTTAATCTCATACCAAAATAATCCTATACCCGTTTGAAATAAATATACTCCAACCTTTGAAATTTCTGCTTTTACAGTTTCTTCAATTTTGTTATCATTTATTAAATGTAATTCTAATGTACATTTCTCCTGGGATCCACGCTGAAGTTTCTCCTGAAATTTCCATGCACTCCCTTGTCTTTTCTCGTTTTGTTCTTCTTTTGCATAATGAATCGTTTTATATATATGATTATAAATGTGCCTGCCCTGACCTGATATATTCTCTAATTCCCAATCTTCGTGTGACATCATTTTAGAATATACTTTTTCATATCCATCTGAAAAGCTAAAAGGCACAATATAGCGCATCATCGGTTTTTGTTTCAGTTTTTCCTTTTCCTCTTCCATAGACGCTTCCTCTTTTTTATTTTATCCTTCAAAATTTCCAAAAAGCAGAAATTATAATTTCATTATTGGAAATTTATAATCTCTGCTTTTTTAATGCTATTTTCCCGAAAATTTATCTCTTATTTCCACTTCTTGTTTCCACTCTTTCTGTAACCACCTTTATTACCGCCATAATTTGAATAACCAGTGTTTTTATTTCTCTGATTCTCCGGCTTACAATTATACGGCAATGAAAAATCTTCATCCTGAATAGATGGCAATACCTCTCTGATCACGACATCAGACCTGCTCCTGGCCATTTTTCCAGTGGTCGTTGTATGATTATTCACAAACCATTTATAACCTTCTGTCAATGGTTTGTTTTTCTGAGCTACTTCTTTTGGATAAGTAATTTCTACATCTTTCGGAACGGTTTCGAGACCGGCAATTTTATAAAGCTCATCTTTGACAGTTTTACTGAAGCCTGCGTCTTCATAACTGCTGTGTCCAAATGAAGTCTCCTCAATCCTGTACGCTACTTTACCATCTTCAATCGCAATGATTCTTTCTTTTACACCAGTCACCTCACAGGCTATACTGCCGAATCCCAAAGGTTTTGCTCCTCCTAATTTCAGCCCAAGTTTCTCTGTTCCGCTATTAAGAATCCAGATTAACTGAACCAGCTGTTTTTTGGAGATTCCCTCAAAATATAATTTCCCTATAAAAGTCACATTCGACTTAAGTGGTCGAATTGTCTTATTAAGTTTCGTTGCTTCCACTCCAGCCGGAACCTTTGGATTGCGATGATGCCAATAATACTTTCTTCCACGAAGCATTCCCTCCTGTATAATGATTTTTCCATTTCCTTTTATGTAATAATCATATGTCCAATAATTGGCTCCCTGCGGCTTTTTCAGATAAAAATCAACGTTACCAAGTTTCGGTTCACCCAATGTCTGAATTGTTAATTTATCACATGCATAATAATCCTCTGGAGATTTGTCTTCTCTTCCTTTATCCACATACAAATCTGTAAAACGTATCAAAGACCCTTTTGATGCCTCATTATTTTTTCCTACATATCCAAATAAGTCACATGCAGGACAATAATTTTCTTTACATGGTGCAAATTTTTTCGCTAACGAACCAATAGAATGTGCGGACACTTCTTTCGTAAATACAGCCGGTGATAAATACAATGTTCTGCTGTTTAATGTCAGTTTAGAATAATTAACCGGAAAATAATCTGTACCTTCCCCACGTAAAAAGTTAATCAAATCCTTCTTATATTCTTTGTACGCCAGCTGGTTTTCCCTAAGTACTGCAGGCTGATCCAAATAGGATGCAATCAAATCCATCAACTGTCGCTCAACATTTTCACGTGTTAACTGAATTCCCAAGGATTTACCGGCAACAAATACATGATATCTGGATTTTTTTACCCCCATACCCCATTTCAGAAGGTATCCTGTGTTTTCCCTGCTGTCCTGGGCAACTGTGTCTTTTATGACGTAAGTGCTGATTGGTTTCGGATGGCCTTTGTCATCTTTTAAAGGTTCTGCAAAACAGACAGGCATACCATTTCTCATATCTTCAAAACCATCCGGTGCCGGTCTTCTGTTATTCTGCGGTTGTTTCGGTGAGCCAATGCGATATGACTTAGCTTCATATAAAACAATTTTACCGCTTGGATCACGATAAAGTAATGCAGGTTTAAAGGCTTCTGCACTGCGTTTAACCGGATAAGTTTCCTCATTCAATAATCCTAAGCAAGAATCCGTCAAGGTCTCATAAACACTTCTTACAACACCACGCATCTCACTGCCGGGAATGACCGGTACGTAATATTCGCCCTCATAACGTTGATTGCCATCCAATTCCGTATAAGAAAAGAAATCATAGGACTTATGTTCCGGTACATAATCAGATTCTTTAAATGCTTTATCTGAACTTGAATTTGGAATAAAAAGCGGCGTTTTTGTCGTGATTTTATATTCAATCACACCCGTATGACGGTCCTCATCCGTATAAGCCCTCGCTTTATTTTCCGGAAAACCAATAAAATTATATGGATTTACGAATCCTTTCATTATCTTGTCACCTCCCTCAACCGATAATTTCTGATCGCCATCAAATCATCCTCATCATAGGTAATATAATTGACAACTTCAATGCATTCATTGCGTTCTTTTGATACAAAAATTTTCTCAATATATCTATCATCATGCGGAACTTGTGAATCACAAATTGTTTCTTTCTCTATTTCACCTTTTCGCGTTTTTATAAACCGATATTCCTTTTCACCATCAAATAAATGCAGCTCCAAAAGATTCCTCTTAAGTTCATCCTCCTTCGGCAATTCCTCTTTCTTATATGGCTCAAATATCATTCTGTCCTTATACAAAGCATACATTATTCCCTGTTCAGGTGCCTGTTCCAATTTCATATGTCATTCCCCCATCTACTGCATATTTATCAAAAAGTTTGTAATAAAATCATCTTCTTTGCCTTCTTTCCCATCAATCAAAATCGGACCGTTTGCAGAAAACACACCACGCCCAATTGCTGTCTGACCACCAACAGCCAGAAAACCATTTTGCATATCTTTTAATGCCATCAGAAGAAGACCCATGATCCATCTTTCATCTTTTGGATTTTTACTTCTGTGTACTGACACTTTTACGGATAATATACCGTTAACGTATGTTTTTTCCTGATATAAAGCTCCTTGCTTTGCCGCAGATTCAAAACGACTGACACCCGTTCTGGTCATTGTAAGTCCACTGGCTTTTTCAATAACTGACTCGCTAATAATAATATTGGAAGCACATGCCGCTTCCCTATTAACATAACCGAAAGCTGTATCCATGATTTTATCAATCTGTCCTGGTACTTCTACACCATTGCTTTTTAATTCATTCAATATATCTTTGACACGATGTCTGATAGCTCCGGCAAGACTGCTTCCCGGAATAACCGGCTGATTGTGGTCCATCAACTGTACATAATCCGGTTCTCCCTTCCTTGCCGCATATTGACGAATACTGATACCTCCCCTCATTTGAAGAGGCATTTCAATGCGTATCTGTTTAGGCTGCCATTCTTTCATTTTTAGCCACTCTTCCAGACGATTATCACTTACCCCTGCATCTGCCCATTTCTTTTCATCATAAGCATCTGCATATTCAAGATAATTCTTTTTTGTATAATCATATTCTTGAATGCAGGTAACTTTAAATACACCGAATCCCCTTGTCTTCTTACTGCCAAGTCGAATTTCTCCTGCATTGATACCACATATGATTTTTGAAATATCATGCTTCATCTTCTCTTCATCATCATTCTCCCGAATGGCAATTTCCATAAAAAAGTGTCCCAAAGCACCTGACTCCAAAATCTCTATGTCAAATTTATTTTCTGTAACAGACACTTTGTTATCATTCAATGCCACATTATCTCTGATGTTAAACACTGGATTTTCATCAAAAGTCAAATCTGATATAAACAACGCACTCATTCTGCCTTCGTCTTTATCCTTATCAGATTTCGCTCTTTTAGAATACCCCATAAGGCATGGCTCTGTCTTTTCTTTTTCAAGATAGGCCCTCATAGCACCTGCAATTGAACTGCCTGAAATAAATGGTTTATCATCGCAATCTCTCAACACATCTGAGTCTGTCCATTCGTCAATACCCGAAGATACACTGATTGGAGATATAAATCTTACTTTCAAATACAAAACTTTCCGTTTTAAAATTGCACTCATTGATCATGCCTCTCCCTTCTCCAGCGATTTCGCAAAATATTTCAATTCTGTTATATATGCATAATACATTTTCTTATACATATTCTGTGAATCCCACTGATTCTTAAATGTCTGCCCATAATCCTGACAAATTGAAGCATTTACCTGCTCAGCCAGCTGTTCCGGCACCACCAGCCCTATTAACTGACTGCATATTTTTTTCTTCTCATCCTTCTCGATACCTTCAACCTGTTTCTTCATATCTTCATACGTTGACTCCCTTCTGAAAATAATACGCAATTTAGAAACAGCCGCATTAACGGCTTCACCGGCGCTTTTATAATCATTTTTAATATTTTCTAATTTCTCTCTAATAACGTTCTGTACTCTATATTCAAATTCATTCTGCAGCAACTGGTTAATCAGACCATTACCATCCTCTGCACGCTCTATATCCGAAGACGGCGATAACTCTGTATCTTTCCAGACATACACATCGGCTGTATCTGCCATTTCTTCCACTTGAATCTCACCATAACCTTCGGACACACGTTCACCTACAAAATGATTGCTCAATAATCCTGCATCAAAGGGTTCTTCCGAATGAAGAATAAATGTGCTGCCCTTTCCAAGGGCATTGAAAATCGGTTTTCTTGCCTTCCATGTAACATTATAGCCGCCAATTGTCGTATATCTTATAAATGGATTTCTGATTTCAAGCCTCTCTACTCCGGTCATCTCTTCCAAATAGTTCTTTAATACATCTATGTCTGTTGTCCAAACACCATTTTCATTATAAAGAATCATATCTGAAACCAATGTAACGACGGCGTCACGCAATAAACATTTTTCCGTTCTGACCTCTGATACTGAATCCAATACCAGCTCCACATCGCCAAACTCACTGCCTCTTCCGTAACCCATACGTATCTTTCCCAGCGTCCCTACAGCTGAAATTATCTCCTTCGCCTGTATCTTATTGGCATATATATAACCCCTGAAATTCTGGTCTGCACAAATTCCTGCTAATTGATAGAAGCTGGAACCGTCATCTCTGCCCGTTGCACGGCCAATGGATTTGTCCGAAGGCCTCTGATGATGATAACTGATTTCTGTTGCAACATCTGCCTTTCTGTGATTCGCATCCACATAATCTATATTGGCTGAGGTCATCTGCTTTTCCCCTATATTCGGACTATACAACATATCCTTCAACCAAATCCGACCTTGCTCATCATAGCCCTGATCTTTTTCTTTTTTCAAAGAAATCCGGCCCGGGACACACCGCATCGATTGATTCATAATATAAGCATTTGTGACAATCAGCTCGGAAGGCTGCTCCATTAATTTTTCATAACCATTTTTCCCCAACGCACCGGCAATCAGTCCCAAAACTTTACTTCCTGCTATATAATCCTGTGTTTCTGCCTGATTTCCCTTTGCTGATTTACAAATCAAAGATGAATTCAAATGAATGGTATAACCGATTTTATTCTGTTCACTTATTTGTTCTTCAGAAATCAGGACATGTGAATATTCTTGCTTTCTGTTAATTTCAGATGATATATTTTCCAACGACATTGAGACCAGCCCAAGTCCTCTTGTTCTGGACACTCCCATATGTTTTACCAGAGATATTGCCTGTCCAAGTAATTTGGAATCTTCTTCTTTAACATCGCACTCAGCATAAAATGTAAGCCCTTTCCGAACAACTCTCATTGTTCTCAAAGAATTCTTATCCGCAACACCGGTTTCCATGTTAACTGCCGTTTGAGTTCTGATGCCCGTATATTGCTGCAGCACATTCCGCGGACTTATCACTGCTCTGTGTAATGCAGATTTCATACCAAAGTGCTGCAATGAATAAACCGTATCCTTATAATCTGCAATATAGGCATTTGAAAGAGAAAATGTCGATTTTTTGCTGCCTGCCTCACCAAAAATACGCACATACTGATTGTGATCCATCAGACCCATTTCGCACATCTCCAACGCTGCTTCACGAATGCACCCTTTGATTCTTTTTGCCGGAATATAAGGAATCCCATTTTCATCGTATACAACATCCATATCTACTATGCTGTTATAGGTTTCACCCGAACACGTACATAAATCACTTAAAAGCTTAATTTTTATTCTCATCTGCGTCCCCTCCTATAAACAAATCCATCGTTTCTAATGCATCATACCAGATTGGATAATCCAGCCTTTTATTTTCCAATTGTGTATAGCCCCTGGATGCCAAAAAAGATATCTTTCTAACTAACGCATTTTGTCCCATCGGAATAATATTTCGCAGCTGTTTTGCCTTGCTTCTAGGCATCTTACTGAACAATTTCCACCAATATTCTAAATGCTCAATACTGTATTTTTCATTAATTGTATTCAAATCTGCATGTCTGCTTACCGTAGGCACATAATAAGGTCTTCCTATAAACAGATTCTTTCCGTCTGAATAATGCCTATTCCTATAAGATTTCAGATTAGCCGCCCTTATGTTTGTACAAATCTGAAAATCAAAGAAATTACCAATACTTCCATCTGCTGCTCTGTTTTCAATTTCCTTCGCTCGTTCCTTCGCATTTTCACAGCATGCCTCGGCCACCTGATAAGCATCTGAGAAAGGAAAATGACTATTGAAATAAGCAATGCCTGCACATGCACTAAAATCACTATACTCACCAATATATTTCATAAAACGTTTAATAGCCGGTATTGCTAATTTTGCATTGCACACAAACGTTATATCATCCCCTGCTACGATAATATCTCGATATAATTTATTCGTCACTGGCTTCTTTACGCGTGAAGAAAGCGAATCCATATATTTCACCATCTCTTGAAAACTCTGATAGAATGTATCTGCGATTTTCTGGGATATCTCGCGCATTGTAAGAATGGCCTGCTTATAATCTGTTATATTGCCCATTTGATTTTTAATAAAAATGCCCATCTGATTTCCGTCAATATGGCAAACTGCAAGGGTACTATTATCTCCCTTTTCTGTAACCATATTGTCAAAAATCTTTTCACTTTCATTTTCAGGGAACGCATCTCTTTTTAATTTTGACTCTGTACACAAATATCCATCTCTTGTTTTAAAAGTAATTGGATAACCGGTAACTGAGTCTGCTTCCATAAACGGCAATGCCCCCATTGGCTGTGCCAATGGCATGCATGCCTTTATACGAGTCATTTCCTGATTAATTGCTCGATAGTCATCAGCATAAGAATTGGTTTTTGCCACAGATGCTACAGCAAGATTTAAAGAATACGTAGCATTCAAAAGATATTTTGCCAAAAATCTGCTGACTTTCTGGCATTCTTCCCCTGTTCGGAATAAGACATATGAATTTCCGCCGCCAACAAACATAACCTGCATCTGAACACTCATATCTGTCAAAAAGGCCTGCGGATCATCATTTTTCCAGTCAACCATATAAGCCTTTCTCTCCGATTCTTTCAAACCCTCAATATATTTTCTAAGCCCATCAATAACAATTTTCTCAATCATCTCAGAGGCACCAACTATTTCTTTTGCCACATTACTTTTAAAGATATAATCCTGAATTCCTCTGACATCATACATTGCCAGAACTTCCCGCTTTTGCAATTCACTTTTCATATGCTCTTCCTCCTGTATTTTATTATCTTATTGAACAGAACAAACCGCTTCCTGCAAAGTCAGTACAGCAGCTTTTAATACTTTACATAAAAATTCGTAACTCCATATATTTTCTGAATCATCGTCTGCATGATTGGCTTTGTTTCTCTGCGTCTTCAGTAATTCATAATAGGCCAGAAGTTCTGCCAGCTTCTCTCGTGATAAATTAGTTTCTGCACGGCCGATATCAAGGTATCCCAAATACTTTAACATGCTTTCCTTGTTTGTTACTTCTCCATCTTTAGAAACCATTCTCGGAAATTTTGATTTACCTTTTTTGAAAACCTCTTTGATATTTTCAAAGGCATTCGGATCAACCTGCACGAAATCAGAGAATTTCTTATTTCTCATTAGACCGCTATTTTCTTTGCCATACGCAAAATTGTGCCCATGTTTCAGATACCCCGTCAACCAGGCATACTTATCATCATATTTTTCATAATGATTTCTGTATAGCCTCTGATCGTCTTCGCTCATCTCTCCATTTTCAAATGCCCTCTTTAACTCTTCATATTCCCTTTCTTCCTGACTAGTTGGTTTGAATATTCCCTTTTCCCAAAAATAAATTGGCATACGCTCCACAAAAAACGTTAATGCCTGTTGTATGAAATCTTTCTCTACACACCAACTAATCACTTCCGGAAGCTCTCCGTCCAGTAAATCACCATAACCCGCTAAAATATCATGAACCACATATGCAAACAACATCTCTCGTGTTGCATTATTCACTTTCTTTGCAGAGTTCTGTTGGTTTAAATTTGCCTCGGAAGAACTTGAATTAAATTTCTCCAATACTTCTTTTAATTCTTCCTTCTTCTTAAACACAGCATTAGTCCGACATAATTGCAGTTCGTTTGAGAATTCCTCCATCCGCTTGAGAATATTACCTCCCTTTTCTGCATTAAGCTCCTTAAAATAATTCTTCAATCCGCGAATACGACCATAAATAAGATATTCATTCAGTCCCGATACCAGTTCACCACTCTCAAAAACCGCTTTCATATTCTGGATAGGTATTACTGGAATTTCCTCTCCGGTAATCTCATCTTTTTTCATTGACTTATTGTCATAATTCATAGTCAAAACTTCTTTGATCTCTACCTGTCGATTCTTCATCATATTGGCAATACTTAATATCATAGACGCTACATAACGTGGGCCGCCATTATAATCTATATAAAGATCTACTTTCTCATCATCATTATTACCGAGTACCTTCTGAGCAGCCTCTAAAGCTGCCTGAGCCACTTCTAACTGTTGAGGCTGATCTAAAATATCAATGACATAATAGTTAATATTCCTGTCCTTGTATAAGTCTGAATGTTTTTCTTTCACATAATATTGAATACTTTTTTCATAATACTCCAAATGAGACATATCACCTATCGGACTTTGAAGAAGCGGATCTGTTCTATCCAGCCATGCTGCTTCCCCCTTTGCCCTAATAGGCATTTTCGTCGTGTCAGATGAAATAATAACAATATCATCAAGACATTCCTGCATTCGTCTTCCGGCTAAATTTTCAATCACATACTTTGTTGGCGCCTCATTAGTTAGCCTTCCTTTAATGCCGTAAATCTGGTTTCTACCTTCCGTATACTCGTATGAACTCTCATTTTCTGAGTTTCTTACATTCATAACACTTAATGACAATAATAATACGTTTCTCTTTTTACTCATACAGTCCGCTCTCCTATCATAATCTGACACCTCACATTGGATTTACGACTATACATACTGCCTGAATCCTGCAAACTGAAATCTTGATACCTTCTGTACACTGCCATCTTCAAGTTGTTTCTCAATCACTTTTCTCTCTGTGCATGCAGCCACAACTGGTATCTGTTTTTCCCTCAATGCCTTAACAATTGCATATGTCAGTGTATATTCGCCCTGGCACATAACCACATCCGGCTGTTTTTGAAGAATATTCTGAACTGTTTGAGCTGCCAGATTGGCAATGTCTCCCGCTTCAGCTGAAACAACTACATTGGGGAATGGAAAATCTACAATATCTCCATATCTTTCTGCAGCCCTTTTCTGATCTTCTCCCCATAAATCCGATTTGTGATTCGAACAGTTAATAAACATCCTCATTCTCCTTTATCTCAAACATCCCAAATCCCTGTGAATTTCGGCATCCCAATCCTGTCTGATACAGGAAATCCAGATTCTTCCTCGGTCCCGTCAATTGATATTCTCCCAGCCAGCCGCTGAGATAAAATCCTTTATATTTTGTGACATATTTATCTCTGCGCCCGACCTTAAGGGGCATAATCCATATCCCGGATTCCGGAGATACGCCGTAACAAGCGCTGTACTTTCTGACAAAATTATCACTCACCTGCCATGAAAATTCTTCTTCATCCGGACTATAGAAATAAGTCTTTTTTGTATCTTTATCAGTAGAATAGATACAAATGGGTGAGCACATCCGAATAATCGCACTGTCCATTTCAAGGGTCTCATTTTCCAATTGTAATTCCGGATCTTCAAAACGCTGATAGCCATACTGAATGCCATTCTTTCTAAAAGAGTTTTCTAAAAGACGGATCATATAAATATCCGGGCTTCTGACTTCCCATTCTACATAATCCTTGAATATAATCTGTCGATTCACAACGTGATGTTTTCCTCTCAATAAACTGAAATTAAACAGTTTATAACATCGTCCCATATCAACCGCTGAATACCCCTGATTATGCATCTGCCCGCTGTATCCTGCCTCCTCTGCAAGACTGTGATAAATGATACCTTGTATAATATGATGATATCCCAGCGGCAGCACCAACTGATTGGGAATTGTATGTCTGATCTTTAACTGCAACGCACTCGCCCCCTTATTATTTACATCAGATCTAACATTTAATTTCACTCAAACTTTTATATGTTTTTCAAAATATTCTCGAATTTCTCCGGAGACATTGTGTGTACATTTTCAATAATCTGAATGCCCATATCCTTTGCACGTTCAAGAAAGTATTTTCTGCTGTTGGCCTTTTTGCCCATGTCTGCAGCTACCAGCACTTTTTTGGCATAATCACTGCCAAACTGCTCTGCTACTGTATTCAATTTATACAGCTCATCATCCGGAATCTTTCCGTTCTTACAGGAAATAAATATCGGTACAACACCCTTCATCAAAATGACATCGATTTCATTTTCTGTATCCACGTTACCGTCTTTGTTGTTATGTACAATACCATCCCAATCGATCATGACACCCGTTCTGGCATCTGTGAAATAAGGCTTTCCATCTTCCTTTGTAATTCTCCTGGCACTTAGAAGCGTTACCAGTTCAAGCAGTGTTCCCGCCTTGGTCAGACACATCTTCACCTGCTTGTCCTTAAACCGGAATTGCAACATTTCGTCATCCATGCCAAATCCAACCAGCATCCCTGCTTCCACCAGCTTGTCAAATATACCATCAAGATTCAGTGAATTTCCCTTTGTGCGCAGATAAACTTCCACATCTGCCATGTTGGCACATAACTGCAGTTCATCATCCGCAGCACTATTAAAAGTCATGATCTCTGATAACATAGTCACCTGATAATTCCATAATGCACAATTCTTTCGGCAGATTTCCCACATTGCAAAGACATCTTTTTCAAAGGATTCAGTAAAATTCCATGAATAAGTGCTTCCCGACCGCTGTGCATCCGTCACAATACTCCCTCCATGAAGGATAATATTCTGTTCAACTGTAAGACTCGGAATTTCAGAAGAAAAAACACGTCCATCCATATCACAGTCATAGACAGCACCTGTTTTTATATTGTACTGATGAAGTTTGATCCCTTTACCTCCAAAGCGCTCATAAATGATACCAATGGCGGCCATCGCCAGTTCATCACCGCCGGTCAGGTCGAAATGGCACTCTGAATACTCCATCACAATTTTCTCCAAAGCCTTTACAATATTCCCCAGATCATGAGGAATAATGCTGCAATAATCAATCTCGGTTCTGTCATTTCCAATAGATGCCAGAAATTTCTTATAATTTTGCCCGCTTCTTTTTATGATTTTGGACTGCCCGACAAGTATCACTTTGTCGGGACAGCCAGTCAGCGTACTAATCATATTGTCAATCGGTGTATCACTAAAAAATTCTACAACAACCATTTTCTACCCCTCACGAAGATGTCATTTCTTAAGTTAATTTGTTAAACTAATATTATATTTAGTATAGCATACATCCTACTTATACGCTATCTGTTTTTTTGTGCAAATCATTGACAAACATCAATAATTCGTGTGTTTTTTTATTGATTATGCACTAGTCCGTTGTCATTTCAGTCCAATCTCACTGCTCTGTATTTATTCCTGTAATTGAACCGGATACTCGAAAATCAATGGAATATCACGAACAACCATCGGATAACACCTGTCATGGAAAATAGTTTGACATACATCTTCACCTTTCATATTATGGATAACTTCAAACGTCAATTGCTGCCTCTCTATAATTATATCGGAATTCAACTGCCTGTTTTCCTCACTCATCCACAAAAAAATCCCCCTTAAACAGATTTTGGTTATTTACCTTGTCTATTTAAAGGGGATCCGATCAAAAAAGATTCCTTTTTGCAGTTATTTAATTATTCAAAACCTTCTGTATCTCATCTCTATTCAGATGTGTTTTCTCCATCAATGCACTTACAAGTCGATCCATATCCTTGCTGTGTGCTCTGACAATTTCCACCGCCTGACCCAGCTGTTCCTGAATGATTTTATTGATCGTTCTGTCAATAGCAGCTGCTGTCTCATCCGAGATCTCACTCCGCTGAACGGTACCAGATGCAATCTCACTGTACATACCGAAACTGCAGATCATCCTACCTGCAATTGATGTCGCTGTCTCAATATCCGAAGATGCACCTGTAGATATGCCCTCCTCTTCTCCATAATAAACAATCTCAGCCGCACGGCCGCCTAAAGCCACAGCAATTCTCTGGAGCAATTCTTTTTTAGTAAAAGAGCCTTTATCCTCTGCTCCGCTGTGCATCATATAACCGCCATGATTATCTCGCGCAGCGATCGTCAGATAAGAAGGTGCTTCACCAAAATAATTGCACACAAAAGCATGCCCCGCTTCATGGCGAGCGGTTTTAAGCAGCTCTGAAGGATTCCAGGGCTTCTCTTCGCCATTATTGTACTTCTCAAAGGCTTCATCAACAACCGCATCTGTCACCTCTGTGTTATTGCGAATAGCCTCACGAATAGCTGTATTAACAGCCCCCTCCATCAATGCCGGGCTCATGCCAATTGAACGCTCTGCCAGATTCTGTATCATCTCTTCACTGATCCTGAGCATTTTGTTCTTATGGCACAATATATGCAGTAATTTGATCCTTCCTTTTCTGTCAGGCAGATCAATGCAGATACTTCTGTCAAATCTTCG